>JAYTPS010000001.1:0-4267 GCA_043747155.1 Flavobacterium sp.
TTTAAGAATTAAAAGAGAATTTTGGATTGAATTTGCAGTACAATATCCACGAAAATGGATTATGTATAGTACTGATATTAAGGATTTTTCGTTTAAATTTTATACAGACAATAAAAATATCAAGGTAATTTTAGACATTGAAAATAAAGAAGAAGAAAAAAGGAAAATATATTATGAAAAAATCGAGTCTTTAAAAACCATTTTAGAAAACGACTATATTAAAGATTTAATTTTTGAAAGAAATCATCAATTAGAAAACGGAAAAATAATTAGTCGTATTTGGATTGAAAAAAATAATATAAGTATAAATAATCAAAATAATTGGGAAGAAATTTTTAGGTTTTTCAACGAGAATATGACACAATTTGAGCTTTTCTTTTTAGAATATCAAGATTATATTAAAGACTTAGAGCTAAATACCTAAAAAACTACTTAATCTTTTCAACTCTGCCATTTTTATTGCAGCAATTGCAGCTTCTGTTCCTTTATTTCCATGTATTCCTCCACTTCTGTCAATAGATTGTTGTTTGGTATTATCGGTTAGCAAACAAAAAATAACTGGAACATGGGTTACAATATTCAAATCTTTTATACCTTGTGTAACACCATCGCAAACAAATTCAAAATGCATTGTTTCGCCTTTTATTACGCAACCAATTGTAATTACACAATCAACATTTTGCGTGTCAATCATTCGTTTTGCACCATAAATAAGTTCAAAACTTCCTGGAACATTCCAACGAATTATGTTTTCGTTTGTGGCACCGCAATCTATAAGTGCCGTAATTGCACCATTATATAAACCCTCAGTTACTTGATCATTCCATTGAGAAACAACAATCCCAAACCGAAAATTTTTCGCGTTTGGGATTGTGTTTTTATCGTAATTTGATAAATTTTTATTCGCTGTAGCCATTTTTATTTAGTGTTCAGTTAAAACTGTTTACTGAATACTGTAAACTGCTAACTAATTATTGTGCCATTCCAATCAAACCATCAATAGTTTGAGCTTCTGGAGTTGCTTCATATTTTTCTTTAATTTCTGTAAAATAAGTTAAAGCATCTGACTTATTTCCTAATGCCAATGCAGTTTTACCAGCTTTCAATAAAAAAACAGGTGTTGTTAATTCGTTAGTGGTATTTCTTGCAGCTTTTACATAAAATTCTAATGCTTTATTTGCATCATTTTTTTGAGAATATGCATCACCAATTAATCCAATTGATTCTGAACCAATAACTGCATCTTTAGAAGAAAATTTCTCAAGATATTTTATAGCATCATCATATTTTTTTAAATTCAAATAAGAAACTCCAGCATAATAATTTGCAAGATTTCCTGCATCAGTGCCAGAATATTGTTCAGATATTCCAATAACACCAAGTTTACCTTCAGAACCTTTTATAACTAAATTAAATAATGAATCTTGCGATTTTGCAACAGTAGCATCAACTGCTTTTTGATAGTTTTGTTGTGCAACAAATAATTCATCTGTAGCTTCTTCTTGACTTGGTTCAGCAATAAATCTTTGGTATAATAAATATCCAATTGTTAGTAAAGCAATAACTGCCAAACCACCTAAAATATATTTTTGATTTTTAGCAACAAAATCCTCAGTTTTAGAAGCAGTTTGATCTAAAGCGTCAAAAGCTTTTGCAGTAGCACTATCTTTTTCATCTACATTTACATCTT
This sequence comes from Flavobacterium sp., assembly GCA_043747155.1. Taxonomy (GTDB): domain Bacteria; phylum Bacteroidota; class Bacteroidia; order Flavobacteriales; family Flavobacteriaceae; genus Flavobacterium. Next base: position 1,691 of record JAYTPS010000001.1, read on the forward strand.
CTATAAAATTATTGTCTAATTTTTCTTCTTTTTCTTTTGCTGGTTTGTAACCTCTCTTATTATAAGTTGCCATCTAGTTTTAATTTAGTGTGCGCAAAAATAAAATTTTTATTCTAATTTGAAAGTCATTTTGTCGATATTTTTCAATAATTTGCACCCACTTAAAAAAAAATACTCATAAAGTCGCTGATAATAGTGTTTTCAAGCAATTACAAATGTTTTTAAAAAAGATTTCTTTATTCAATTATAAAAATTTTTCGGAAGCTTCTTTCGAATTTGATATCAAAATAAATTGTTTTGTTGGAAAAAACGGAATTGGAAAGACCAATGTACTTGATGCAATTTATCATTTGGCTAACGGAAAAAGTTATTTTAATCCATTGTCAGTTCAAAATATTAAACACAATGAAGAGTTTTTTGTAATTGATGGCGAATTTGAAAAAGCTAAAAGAAAAGAACAAATTGTTAGTAGTTTTAAAAAAGGGCAAAAAAAAATCTTAAAAAGAAACGGAAAACCTTACGAAAAATTCTCCGATCACATTGGATTTATTCCACTTGTAATAATTTCGCCAGCCGATAATGATTTAATAATTGAAGGTAGTGAAACTCGAAGAAAGTTTATAGATAATGTCATCTCGCAACTAGATATAAATTATTTACAAGAGCTAATTCAATATCAAAAGATAATAAGTCAACGCAATGCATTATTAAAATATTTTGCTTTAAATCATGTTTTCGAAACCGATACTTTGTCAATATATAATGAACAATTAAATGGTTTTGGGAAAAATATTTTTGAAAAACGTAAAAAATTTTTAAAAGAGTTTCTACCCATTTTTAACAAACATCATCAAGTTATTACAAACTCAGAAGAAACGGTTCAATTAATTTATGAAAGTCATTTACATGAAGCTGAAATGCTTGAGTTATTAGAAAAAAATTTGACTAAAGATAGAGCTTTACAATACACCTCGGTTGGAATTCATAAAGATGATTTGGCATTTCAAATTGACAATCATCCCATTAAAAAATTTGGTTCTCAAGGACAACAAAAATCTTTTTTAATAGCTTTAAAACTAGCACAATTTGAATTTGTAAAAAAACAAAGTGGTGAAAAACCTATACTTTTATTTGATGATATATTTGATAAATTAGATGAGTTTAGAGTTAGTAAAATTGTAGAAATGGTTAATAATGAAGAGTTTGGTCAATTATTCATTTCTGATACTCATCAAGAAAGAACAGAAAACATAGTAAAATTGACACATCAATCTTATAAAATTTTTAATCTTTAATTTTGTAATTTAGCTAAAAATTAAAATAATTATCATGAAAAAAATACTGTCAATTGTAATATTAAGTTTAATTTTATGGAGTTGTCATGGTCAAACTTCAAAAAATAATGAAAACAATAGTTCCTATAAATCTAAAGAATCTTTTAAAACAATTGATGGAATTGAGTTTGAAGAAAAAATATTGTCTGTAAAAAATTCGCAATTAATTGATGTAAGAACTCCAGAAGAATTTAGTGTTGAACATATTCAAAATGCCAAAAACATTAACTGGAATAGTGATGCTTTTGTATCTAATGTTGAAAAATTAGACAAATCTAAACCTGTATTAGTTTACTGTAAAGTTGGAGGAAGAAGTAGTCAAGCAGCAAATAAATTATCAGAACTGGGTTTTAAAGAAATTTATAATTTAGATGGTGGTATTATGAAATGGAAAGGGAAAAAAACTTTTGCATCTAATGGTAAACAAACTGGAATGAACTCTTTAGAATTTGACAAATTAAAACATTCAGACAAAAAAGTAATTATTAATTTTTCGGCAAAATGGTGTGAACCTTGCAAAAAAATGAAACCCTATTTACTGAAAATGCAAGAAGAATTAAAAGGTAAAACTTCATTAATCATGCTAGATGCAGATGAAAACAAAACACTTTTAGAATCTATGAAAATTACTGGTTTACCTGTGATTTTAATTTATGAAAACGGAGTTGAAACATGGAGCAATATTGGTTTTTTAACTGAAAACGATTTAAGAAAACACCTGTAAGAAAGTTACAATATAAGTTTTAAATTACTAAATTAAGACAAATGATTACAAAAGAAACACAACAATTTCTTGCAGAATTAATTGCAAATAACAATACCGAATGGATGCATGCCAACAAAAAAAGATATGAAGATTTTAAAAAATCATATCATACCTATATTGCATCGATCTTGTACGAAATGAAACCTTTAGACAAATCATTAGAACCATTAGAAATAAAAAATTGTACATTTAGAATTAATCGCGACATTCGATTTTCTAAAGATAAATCACCATATAAAACTAATATTGGTGTTTGGATTAGCCAAAACAAAAATCGCAAAAATGCTCCAGGATATTATATTCATTTCGAAAAAGGAAATTCTTTTATAGCTGGTGGCGTTTGGTGTCCCGAAGCTAATGAGTTAAAACAAATAAGAAAAGAAATTGAATTTTTTCATGAAGATATAGAAAAAATTGTAAACAATAAAAACTTTAAATCAGAGTTTAAAGAATTATCTCGCGATGAAAATAATGTAT
>JAYTPS010000002.1:0-2549 GCA_043747155.1 Flavobacterium sp.
CAATTCCCAAATTACCTATTTTTAAATGATGAAATAATTTTTCATAACTACTAATGTAAATGATACTACAAAATTGAAGTATTAATTTATAAATAAAGTATTATGAAAAATTTATTACAATTAAAAAAAATAAGCATTGCTTTGCAATTATTTCTTTTATTTATTGCAACTAATGCTAGTTGTCAAATTATTGGAACTCCAACTGTAAATGCTTCTGGCGGACCAATTTCTATAAGTTTTATGGTTACAAATGGAAATGGAAATCTTAACTATTTTTCAGGTACAACAAACTATACGGTATATTTATCTGACAATACTGGAGCAAATTTTACTTCAATTTTTACTTTTAATTCAAGTGTTTTTCCTGTTTCAAATAATGGTTCTACTGCAATTATAACAAGAATAATTCCAATCCCAATTGGAACACCATCTTCTGTTGGTTATAAAATATCTATTGGTTCAACAAGTCCATTATTTAATGGAAGTAGCGGAATAAATGCATCCAATTCATTCTCCTTGTTTTGTGATTTTAGTATGCCGTCAACTTTAAATGGATTTATAAAATCGGCTTCACCAGCTTTAAATTATTACATCATGACCATTACAAATATTGGAAATGTATCTGATAGTTACACATTATCAAGTTCTCAAACAGGAACTAATTTAACCTCACAATTTCAAACTTTAAATGGTATAACTATAAACTCAACTCCTATTTTAGATCCAAACGAATCGTATAGTTTTATGGTAAGATTTGATACTCCAAACGGTACTCAACCTAATAATTACAATTATACAACAGTTCTAGCAACTTCAAATAATTGTCCTAATGTTACTCATAATTGCTTAATAACAACCTATATTTATGGTGGAGGAGGAAATCCAAATTTACCAGATTCACCAGATTTAGAAATTGTAAAAACTGCAACTACAGCAACTGCAATGGTAGGCGATTTTATTGATTATTCTATAACAATAAAAAATAACACTACAAAAAGTGCATTAAATCCTATAATTAAAGATTTTATTCCTGCTAATGTAGATTTAATAAGTTATAACAAAAGAGTTGGTGATACTCGAAATGTAATTTTTTCATTTGATCCTGTAGAAAACAGCGTAGCTGCAGTTTTAGATGGAACTTTAGTAAACTCAAGTTTTCCTTTAACAATAATTATTAGAGTTAAAACTAAATGTAATTCAGTACCTAACGTTATAAATTCTTCAGAAGTATTTACTGTTTCTGGAGATACAAATCCTTCTAATGATACATCATCAGCTTCTACATCAGTAAATTATGATTTAACAAACAGTTCTATTGGTACATGGTTAGGAAATTATAGTTTAGATTGGTTTGATTGTAGAAACTGGTCTGGTGGTGTTGTACCAACAAACTCTATTAATGTAGTATTACCTTCAACAAGTCAGAATTCAGTTATTAATGAACTTTCAACATTTGCACCAATAGATAAAATTGCAAGATGCAATAACCTAACCATTCTTAGCAATAAAACATTAACAATAAACAACTTAAGTAAACTAAATTTATCTGGAAATTGGTCAAGCAACGGAAATTTTATTCCATCAAATAGCACCGTAACTTTTAATAATTCAATATTAAATCAATATCAAAATATTACTGACAATAACAACCAATTAACGTTTTATAATTTAATTTTAAATACATCAAATGGTTCAAAAGGAGTTTCAATTTCAACAAATTTTGGGTTATATGTTTCAAACAATTTAGATTTAATTTCAGGAGATATTAGATTTAATGGTAGTTCACAATTAATACAAACAAAACTTGGGGTTTCAACAAATTCAATTGTAGGTTCAGGAAAAATTTATAAAGATCAACAAGGACAATCCAATGTATACAATTACAATTATTGGTCATCGCCAGTTGGAACAAATGGTACATATACTGTTGCAAGTGTTCTAAAAGATGGAACTAACCCAACAAATCCACAAAATATTAATTGGATAAGTTCCTATAATGGATTGCCAACTTCGCCAATAAGTCTATCTAATTATTGGATTTTTAAATATCAAAATGTTTCTAATAGTGTTGCCAACTGGAGTTATATTGGACCAAATGGAACAATGAATGCAGGAAACGGATTTACATTAAAAGGAAGTGGATGTGCAACACCTAAGCAAAATTATACATTTGTAGGCAAACCAAATAATGGCTTAATAACTTATTCAATAGCTGGTAGTAATCTAAATTTAAGTGGAAATCCCTATACATCAGCATTAGATTCGCACCAATTTATTGATGATAATGTAAGTTCATTATCGGGAACACTATATTTTTGGGAACATTATGATACAAATTCTACACATATTTTGGCTAATTATCAAGGTGGATATGCAACACTTACAAAAACTGGAGGTACTGCACCAGTTGCACCATTAGGAATTAGTAATTTAGGTTCAAGCCCAAGAATACCTAATCGATTTATTCCTGTAGGACAAGGATTTTTTGTTGTTGCCAATGCAACAGGAGGTAATATTACTTTAAACAATAATCAAAGATCGTTTGTGAC
>JAYTPS010000003.1:0-2675 GCA_043747155.1 Flavobacterium sp.
TTAGCAATTGCACTTATTTCTATATTATCACTTTTAAGTCTTTCATTATATAAAAATAATATACTTAGAACACAATCTAATACTTTATTAAAAGAAAAAAACATCGAACTAGAAATAGCCAAAGAAAATGCCGAAAATGCATCCAAAGCTAGAGCCGATTTTCTGTCAACAGTTAGTCATGAGTTAAGAACACCACTTAACGCAATAAACGGAATTACCCATTTATTGATAGAAGAAAACCCTAAAGAATCGCAGATAGATTATTTAAATTCATTAAAATTTTCAGGAAATTATTTGTTGCATTTTATAAATGATATTTTAGAAATAAACAGAATAGAGTCAGAAAATATTCCTATCGAAAAATTGAATTATGATTTTAGATTATTATTAAACAACATTCGAAATTCATTTAAAGAAATTGCAAACGAAAACAGCAATTCATTTACAATTGAAATTGACGAATCGATTCCAGATTTTTTAATTTGTGATCCAACCAAATTATCTCAAATTTTCTTAAATTTAATAAACAATTCATTAAAATTTACTAAAAATGGTTATGTAAAACTTTCCGCAAAACTTGAAACTGTAGAAAATAAAAACATTTCAATTTCGTTTAAAGTTTCTGACAACGGCATTGGAATTCCCGAGGATAAACAAGCATCAATATTTGATAGTTTTTCTCAAGGTTCTATTGAAATTAATAGAAAATATGGTGGTACTGGTTTAGGTTTAGCAATTGTAAAACGACTTATAGAGTTACTTGGTGGTTCAATTTATTTAAATAGTAAAGTTGGTTTAGGAACAACTTTTTCTTTTACACTTCCGTTTGAAATTGGTGATAAAGTTATTGTTGTTAAAAAAGAAATTCCATATAATGCAAAAGTAGTTATCAATAAAAAAATTCTTTTGGTTGAAGACAATAAAATTAATCAAATGATTACTAAAAAAATGCTCGAAAATAAAGGAATGCAATGCCATATTGTAGATAATGGAGAAGAATCTGTTCAACTTCTTAAAGAGCCAAACGAATTTGATTTAGTTTTAATGGATGTTCATTTACCTGGAATTAATGGAACAATTGCTACCCAACAAATTAGAGAATTTAACAACCAAACTCCAATAATTGCTTTAACAGCAATTTCATTAAATGAAAACCGAGAAATGCTACTTTCTTACGGTATGACCGATGTGCTAACTAAACCATTCGAACCTGAAAATTTTTATTCAATTATTGCTCAAAATTTAGCACAAAAAAAGACGTAATAATTCGAGTCTTTTGAATTTTTTTTGAAAATTTTTAATATTGAATTATCAATTCTTTTATTAAATTTCTAACCATTGGTTCAGCTTTTTGTGCCGCTTGCAAAACTTCTTCATGAGAAATAGTTTCAATGCTTTCTTCATTTCCCATATCGGTAATTACCGAAATTCCAAAAGTTTCTAAATTCATGTGTCGCGCAACAATTACTTCAGGAACAGTTGACATTCCCACACAATCAGCACCAAGAATTTTTACCATTTTATATTCCGATAAAGTTTCAAAAGTTGGACCTTGCAAGCCAAGATAAACTCCGTTTTGAACTTCTATACTTAAAGATTTTGCAATTTCTCTAGCTTTTAAAATCATTGATTTGCTAAAAGGTTCGCTCATGTTTACAAATCTTGGTCCAAAACGCTCATCATTTTTCCCTCTCAACGGATGTTCTGGCATCATGTTAATATGATCTTTCAAAATCACTAACGAACCTACTTTATAATTTACATTTACACCACCAGAAGCGTTGGAAACAATAAGTTTAGAAACTCCTAAATATTTCATAACTCGAACAGGAAAAGTAACTTCTTTCATTGAATATCCTTCATAAAAATGAAATCGACCTTGCATGGCAACTACTTTTTTAGTACCAATAGTTCCAAAAACCAAAGCACCTTTATGACCTTCAACTGTTACAATTGGAAAATTTGGAATTTCTGAATAAGGTAATGTATAGTCTATATTAATATCTTCGGTAAAACTACCTAATCCTGAACCCAATATTATACCATATTCTGGCGAAAAATTAGTTTTTTCTTTAATATAATTAACGGTTTGCTGAACTTCTTCCCACATAATTTAAAATTGTTTTTTCAAAGGTATCACTATTATTTACAAACGAACTTTTTATGGGTAAATAAAACAATTTATCACTTGATAATTTATCTTTCAATCTCACATAATCTTTTTCTGTAGTTATAATAATTGCTTTTTGAGCTTTATTTTTTATATTTAAAATATCTTTTTCTGCAAAATCATGATGATCTGGATAAGCTAATTTAGTATTATTTTTTGATGTAAAATAGTCAAAAAAAGAATCTGGCTTGGCTATTCCAGCCAATAGCAATTTGTCATTATTCATAATTTCAGAAACACTTTTATTTTCATTTTCATTATAGACTTTATTGTCATAATCTATAAAAGAAAAATAAATTTCACAGTTTTTATTTTCTGATAAATAAAGTTTTAAATTATTTTTAATTTTTTGTTGTTCAATCTCTAAAATAGTACTTGGACATTTTGTAACAATTACTACATCAGCTCTTTTTGCTCCACTTCTACTCTCTCTTAAATTTCCTGTTGGAACAATAAAATCATCCGTAAATAAATCATTGAAAGAAGTTAGCAAAATATAAAATCC
>JAYTPS010000004.1:0-5877 GCA_043747155.1 Flavobacterium sp.
GCTTTTTGCCACTAATGGATTTGCATCTGAACTTATAAATAATCAAGTTAAACCTGCAAGAGCACAAGTATTAATTACTGAACCTATAAAAAATTTAGATATAAAAGGAACATTTCATCTAGAAAAAGGATATTATTATTTTAGAAACTTTGAAGATAGAATTCTTATTGGTGGCGGAAGAAATTTAAGCTTTGAAACAGAAAACACAACACAATTTGGCGAAACAGAAATAATTCAAAATAAATTGGAACAACTTTTAAAAGAAGTAATTTTACCAAATCATGATTTTGAAATTGCCCATCGATGGAGCGGAATTATGGGATTAGGAAATAGTAAAAACCCTATAGTTTCACAATTGTCAGACAATGTATATTGTGGTGTTAGATTAGGCGGAATGGGAGTTGCAATAGGAAGTTTAACCGGAAAAGAATTAGCAGAATTAATTTAATGGCAAAGAAAAAATCAACTTTAAAAACATCAAATACCACTTTTTTTCAAAAATTAAAACAAATTATTTGGAAATCGATGTTGTGGTTTTTTGTTGTTTCAATTCTACTAGTTATACTTTACAAATGGATTCCTGTTCCATTTACACCATTAATGATTACAAGAATTATTGAAAATAAAGTTGAAGGAAAAGATGCCATTTTTAGTCACGATTGGGAACCATTAGAGAACATTTCTCCTAATCTTCAAAAAGCAGTTATTGCAAGTGAAGATGGTAATTTTTTAATACATAATGGTTTCGATTTTAAAGCCATGCAAAAGGCAATTAAAAACAATAATAAAGGGAAAAAATTAAAAGGTGGAAGCACAATATCGCAACAAACTGCCAAAAACGTTTTTTTGTGGCAAGGAAGAAGTTACATCCGTAAAGGATTGGAAGCTTATTTCACGGTTTTAATTGAATTTATTTGGGGAAAAGAACGTATTATGGAAGTGTATTTAAATTCTATCGAAATGGGAAATGGGGTTTATGGTGCTAAAGAAGCTGCAAGACACTGGTATACTAAGGATGTAAAAAACTTAACTCCAAAAGAAGCTGCCGGAATTGCTGCAATACTTCCTAATCCCAGAAAATTTAAAGCATCTAATTCTTCTTCGTATATTGAGAGAAGAAAGTCTAAAATTTCTAGAGTGATGAGACAAATTGGTCCAATTGAATATTAAAAAAATGCTGTCATAATAGACAGCATTTTCTTAAAAATTATTATAAATTTATTGTACTACGATTGGATAACTAACTGCTGCGTCTGTTGCGCCAGCAGCGTTAGTGATATCGCCACTAGAAACTCCAGCTGCAGATTTATTTGGTTCGTGTCTTAATGTAACCAATAAATTTCCAGATGCAGCAGCAGTCGTTGTTAGCGTAAATTGTAACCCAATTGGCTTACCGTTAGCATCTAAATCGCTGTAAGCAAAAGTTCCTAAAGCGCTTGGCGCCTGAAAAAACACTTGGTGGTCAACACCTTCTTCTAAAACTTCTGTTGTTATGTTATCTGCTGGCGAAGCAATTTCGTTTAAAAAAGACACTGTTCCTGTATATGATGTGTTGGCAACTAAATTTCCAGAAACCGTAATCACTGGTGCATTTGGACCATCGCCATCTAAATCTCTTGATCGAAGCGTTATTACATTTGTGCCATTTGTTAAAGTGGTTGTAACTGTTGTAATAACTTCTTCTTCGTTTACTGGATTGTTATCATCTTTACTACAAGAAATTAAAGAAGTGATTCCAATTAATGCGATTGCTAGTGTTTTTAAATTTTTCATGATTTTAAATTTTATTTGATTTTTCAGATGTTGTTAATAATTAATTTTTAATTGTAATTGAAAATTTCTTCCCATTTCGTCAGCAAAAAATCGCTGTCTGTTTAAATAATCTCTGTAATTTGCGTTAAATATATTCTGAATTGAAAAAGCAACTGTTGTATCAATTTTGGCAGTTGTTTTAAATTTTATTTCAGAATAAAAATGTAATAAATGATACCCTTTTGGTGGTGAGCTTATATCAACAACAACTGGCGTAAGTGTTTCATTAACAACAATATTAGTTGTAAAGTTATTGTTTGGAAATTGAGTTTGACTTGCCACAATTTCACTTTTTAATTCTAGCAACAGTTGGTACCATTCTTTTTTTGTGAACTGAATTTTATTGTTAATATTTAAAGGTGGCATATCAATTAGTGATTCTTTATTAGAAACATCTCTTCCGTTAACTAAAGCCAATGAAAATTGATGATTCCAATTATTATTCAACTTTAATTGAGTCTCAAAATCTAATCCAGATAATAATGCATTAGTTTGTTGGTATTCCCAAACAGGAAATGCTCCTCTAATGGTGGTTTCAAATCCAACTGGTTTCAAAAACATATAATTATTAATACTATTGATATATGGATTTAAAATTATAGAAAATCCATTCCATTTTTTTTGTATTGTTGTTGCAACTTTAAAAGATTTTTCTTTTTCAAGTTTTAAATCGCCAAGCTCAATAACACCTGTTGAGTGATGTAATCCATCACTAAAAAACTCTGATGGATTAGGATTTCTAGATGCTAAACTAAAATTAAAATATAAATCCCATTTTTTCTTAAACTCATTATGTATTCCAGCACTTGCAGACAAGTTATTAAAGGTAAACTCTGGTTTAGTAAGCCATTGATTTCCATCTTCGCCAATAATAAAACTAGAAAATTGTGGACTATAATTTCTATCATCCCATCTTGATTTTAAATAGTATTTAGTGGCTTTAATGTTAGAAAAATCATATCTTATTCCAGAGTCAAATGTTAAACTTTCTGTAAAATTATGACTTGCAATACCATAAATTCCTGCATCTAGTTTATTATAATTAGGTATTAATGGACGAATTCCAGTAGATGGATTGGCAAAATTATTTTGATACGATGCGCTAATTCCAGATTTTAAATTCCAATCATGATACACTTTTTTGTAATCTATATTTATAGTATGCGTTTTTAATTGCAAGTCTAAAGCAGCTTTGTTATTAAAATCGCCTCTCCTTACATCAAATTCTAATCTTTTATTAAATTGAAAAGAATATTGTGTAGCAAGTGAGGCAGTTTCGTTAAAAAAATAATTGTAATTTAACTTTGCAATGTGATGTTGTACTTGCTGTTTTGGATTTTTAATAGTGTATGAAAAATTGTTTATCACTGATGGAATTTGATTGTTAATAGAATTATATAAATCTGTTACATTTCCTGTATGTGAAGCACTTAATATTCCAGTATTAGCATTATACAAACTGTAAAAAGCTGTTATATTATAATTTTTTCCTGTAAAAGTAGCATCGCCTGTAAAATTAATTTCACGATTTCCAGAATTAGATAAAATATAATTAGGCGAACTTTTATCTCCCAAATATTTAAAAGTTCCTAAAACATTCCAACTCCAATTTTTATCGTTTCCTTTATGAATACTTGAACTTAATGTTCCACCACGACCATTAGAAGCTAGAGAAAACAATGTTTTGCCAAACAAAGTATCTTTTTTTATAACTCTAGGTTCAATAATTATTAATCCTCCAACTGCATCACCACTATATTGCAATCCAGATGCACCTTTAATTACAGTGATTTTTCCGGCAGCATTTACATCAAAATTTGGTGCATGTTCTGAACCCCATTGTTGGTCTTCTAACCTAACATTATTAGTTATAACAGGAACTCTGCTGCTGTGCAAGCCATTAACAATAGGTTTTATAATGTTGCTTCCAGTTTTTAAAAGAGAAACTCCTGTAACTTCTTTTAGTGCTTCACCAAGTGATTGATTGCTGTATTTCTCTAAGGTTTCAATTTTTATTTTTTGCTCTAAAACTGATTGATTGTAACTGTTAGTTTTATTTTTTACAGCAACTTCTGGTAGCAATGTGGTTTTTGTTTTCAAAACAAAACTTATTTCAGTATTGCCATAAATAGTAATAGTTGAATCAATTGATTGATATCCAACACAAGAAACATTGATTTTGATCTTTCCGTTTGGAATATTTTTGAACCTAAATTTTCCATATAAATCACTAGAAACAGATTTAGAACCAAAATGTAAGTGACAACCAGAAATCGCATTTTTGTCTGAATCTAAAACGTTTCCAGTAATTGAATTTTGACTAAAACAAATAACAGCAAACAACAACAAACAAAAAACAAAAAGATTTTTTTGCATTTTTTTTATTTTAAAATAATGATTTTCAACTTATTGATTATTTAAAGTTGTATCGAAAATAGATTATTTTAGATAGTTGGTGGTGCTCGAAGTGCAAAAATTGCTCCAGAGAAAAAACGAATAATTTCTCTTGATTTAATAATAGAATATAATGGTGAAGTTATAACTCTCTTGAAGTTATACGTTAAAAATTCTTTTTTTATAGAATTACTAAAGGTAAATTCACAGGCAAAACAATTTTCAAGTTCATGACTATGAGTTATTTGAGAGTCATTTTTAGAATATTCGTGATGGCATTTTTCTTTTGCAAAAACTTTTTCTAAGTGATGATAAGAGTGCACCGATTGAAGTAGTATTGCAAATAACACTATCAATCCGAACAAAAAACTTCCTATTGAATATTTTCTTTTCATTATTACAAATGTAAACAATTCAAAATGAAAAATCGTTTGAATTAACAATTTTTAAGAACTGTAACACAAACGATTTTATATTTTATTGAAAATTATACTAATTTATTTGCTACTAAATATTCAGCAATTTGAACTGTATTAGTTGCCGCTCCTTTTCTTAAATTATCTGAAACAATCCACATGTTTAAGGAATTTGGTTGACTTTCATCTCTTCGAATTCTTCCCACAAAAACATCATCTTTTCCTTGAGCAAACAATGGCATAGGATATGTAAATGTGTCTAAATTATCTTGAACTACAATTCCTGGAGTTCTGTGCAAAATATCGCGCACTTCTGCTACATTAAAATCAAGTTCAAACTCCACATTTACCGCTTCACTGTGACCACCAACAATTGGAACTCTAACTGCTGTTGCCGTAACAGCAATAGTTCTATCGTCTAGAATTTTTTGTGTTTCGCGAACTAATTTCATTTCTTCTTTAGTGTATCCGTTTTCTTCAAAACTGTCACATTGTGGAATAGCATTTCTATGAATAGGATATTTATAAGCCATTTCGCCTTGAATTCCTTCATATTCGTTTTCAAGTTGTTGCACACCTTTTACACCAGTTCCTGTTATAGATTGGTAGGTAGAAACAATTACACGTTTTATTTTGTATTTTTTATGCAATGGTGCTAAAGCCATAACTAGTTGAATGGTTGAACAGTTTGCATTTGGAATAATCTTATCATCTTTGGTTAAAATTGATCCATTAATTTCTGGAACTACCAATTTTTTAGTTGGATCCATTCTCCAAGCCGAAGAATTATCTATAACTGTAGTTCCTGCTGCTGCAAATTTTGGTGCCCATTCCAAAGATGTTTCTCCTCCAGCAGAAAATAATGCAATATCGGCTTTCATATCAATTGCAGTTTGCATAGAAACAACTTTATAATTTGCTCCTTTAAATTTTATTTCTTTACCTACCGATTTTTCTGAAGCTACAGGAATTAACTCTGTTACTGGAAAATTTCTTTCTGCTAAAATTTGAAGCATTACTTCACCAACCATTCCGGTTGCACCAACAACAGCAACTTTCATATAATTATGTATATAAGTTATTTTTAAAGAAATACAAAAGTAATTAGAAAATACTTTTAAAAATAAATTTTTTAAATATTCTAGTAATAATTTTGAATTTGAAAATTAAGCGATTGCTTCATTGCTATCCAATAAAAAAACCGCTTCAATTTAGAAGCGGTTCATTATATATTTATAATATTTATTATTTTAGG
>JAYTPS010000005.1:0-5797 GCA_043747155.1 Flavobacterium sp.
GGTCACGGAAGGCATAGAAATCGAACTCGAAGCCATCGGCATATCCAGCCTCCGCCAGCAGCCGCTTGGCTTTTTCGGTTTAAATTTTTCTAGCGTAAAGTTAAATGCTACTTTTGATACGGAATTAAAGTTACTTACATAAATATATTCATCGTCACTAATTTGTCTGTAAACATCAGAGTTATCTCGCATACCACCAACTCCAGCATTATTTAAATAGGTAAATCTAAAACTATTAAAACCAGCATTTGCTTTTGGAACTAAAAAAAAACCCATTAAAAGTGCAAAAATTGATACTGCAGTTGCACCTAAAATGTAAGGTCTTAAAAATCTTGTAAATGAAATTCCTGAACTTAATATTGCAATAATTTCGGTATTATTAGCAAGTTTAGATGTAAACCAAATAATTGATAAAAATAAAAAAATAGGAAAAAGTAAGTTGGCAAAATAAATAGTAAAATCGAAATAATATAGGGCAATTTCCTTAAAAGGTGCTTTATTGGCAATCATTTTATTAACTTTTTCTGAAACATCAATTACGATTCCAATTGGAATAAACATTACTAACATTACCGAAAAGGTTGCTAAATATCGTTTTAATATGTATTTGTCTAAAATTGTAAACATAATTTTATTTAGGTATTTGGTCATTTGGGTATTCGAACTTCAAAGTATCGAATACTAAAATAATCTAATCAATTACAAACGTTGGCTCATATTTTTTACCATCATTTCTTTCCAAGTTCTAAAATCTCCTGCTAAGATATGTTTTCTAGCTTCACGAACCAACCACATATAAAATCCGAGATTGTGTATTGTTGCAATTTGTTTTCCCAGATATTCATTAGCGGCAAATAAATGTCGAAGGTAAGCTTTAGTATATTCAGTATCTACAAATGTAATTCCCATTTCATCTACTGGAGAAAAATCGTCTTCCCATTTTTTATTTTTGATATTAATAGTGCCATTGGCTGTAAATAACATTCCGTTTCTTGCATTTCGAGTAGGCATTACACAATCGAACATATCAATACCAAGTGCAATATTTTCTAGAATGTTAATTGGAGTTCCAACTCCCATTAAATATCTAGGTTTATCTTCGGGAAGAATTTCACATACTACTTCGGTCATAGCATACATTTCTTCGGCTGGTTCACCAACAGACAATCCGCCAATTGCATTTCCTTGTTGATTAGAATTAGCTATATATTCGGCAGATTGTTGACGCAAATCTTTATAAGTACTTCCTTGAACTATTGGAAAAAAAGTTTGTTCAAAACCATATTTAAATGGTAATTTTTCAAGATGATTAATGCATCTATCCAACCAACGATGAGTCATTTTCATCGATCTTTGAGCATATCTGTAATCGCATGGATAAGGTGTGCATTCGTCAAATGCCATAATAATGTCAGCACCAATTGAACGTTGAATTTCCATTACATTTTCTGGAGTAAAAAAATGGTAAGAACCATCAATGTGACTTTTAAACTTTACACCTTCTTCTTTTATTTTTCTATTTGCCGAAAGCGAGTACACTTGATAACCACCAGAATCAGTAAGAATATTTCTGTCCCAATTCATAAATTTATGCAATCCACCAGCTTTTTCTAGAATCTCTGTTTGCGGACGCAAGTATAAATGATAGGTATTTCCTAAAATAATATCAGGATTAATATCATTTTTTAATTCACGTTGGTGCACACCTTTTACTGATGCAACAGTGCCAACTGGCATAAAAATTGGAGTTTCAATACTACCATGATCTGTGGTTATTGTTCCTGCTCTTGCTTTACTATTTAGGTCTTTTTGTAATAAATTAAATTTCATTGTGTCATTTTACTCCAAATTTTTGGAGCGACAAAGATAGCAGAATTGCCATTTTTACATAACTATTTAAGATTTAATTTAACAAATGCTTTATCATTTCATTACATAATAAATGTGATTCATCATTTTAAGAATAATATTTTATTAAAGAAATTATGTAATACTTATCAATAATTTTATAAAGCTACTACTTATAAAATTTACGAGTTTTGTTATTATTAACAATTAAATATAAATTATTATGAAATCTTTTTTACAAAAATCAATTTTATTTTTTGCAATTGTTTTTCTATTTACTAGTTGCGAAGTTATTGAAGGAATATTTAAAGCAGGAATGGGAGTTGGAATCTTTATTGTTGTTGTAATTGTAGGTTTGGTTGTATATTTAATAAGTAAATTTAGCAAAAAAGAATACTAATTTTAGAAAAATAAAAAGGTTGAAATCGATTTTAAACAATTGATTTCAACTTTTTTTGTGTTAATAATACAATATAAAATAGAAAAAATGTAAAGCATTGATATTACAATAGTTTGAACTTTACAAAAAAAACTATTAAAAGTAAACAAATTAAAATATGTCAATTAAAACAGTAAATCCGTATACAAACGAGTTAGTTAAATCATTTGATGAA
Source organism: Flavobacterium sp. (assembly GCA_043747155.1). Lineage (GTDB taxonomy): Bacteria > Bacteroidota > Bacteroidia > Flavobacteriales > Flavobacteriaceae > Flavobacterium. The sequence continues at coordinate 2,463 of JAYTPS010000005.1, forward strand.
ATGACTGCTAAAGAAATTGAAAATGCAATTGCAATTGCAGATAAAACTTTTCAAATTTGGAAAATTACAAGTTATGAAGTCCGTGCTAAAGTACTTCATAAAGTGGCATTATTGTTACGTTCAAAAAAATCAGAATTATCGAAACTTATAACTTTAGAAATGGGAAAGTTATTAAAAGAAAGCGAAGCAGAAATTGATCTAGCCGCAGATATATTTGATTATTATGCAGATAATGGAGAAGATTTTCTTGCTGATAAAGTATTAAAAGTTGATAAAGGTGAAGCTATAATTAGAAGTTCACCTATTGGACCATTGCTTGGAGTTCAACCTTGGAATTTTCCATTTTATCAAGTGGCACGATTTGCAGCACCAAACATTATGGTTGGAAATACAATTTTATTAAAACATGCTTCCAATGTACCTCAATGTGCCATAGCAATTGAAAAAATATTTATCGAAGCTGGAGCACCAAAAGGACTTTATACAAATTTATTAATTACTGGTGATAAAATATCGGCATTAATTGATGATGACCGAATTAAAGGTGCTTCATTAACAGGAAGTGAAGGTGCAGGAGCAAAATTGGCAGAACAAGCTGGAAAAAATTTAAAAAAATCGGTTTTAGAATTAGGTGGGAATGATGTTTTTATAGTTCTTGAAGATGCCGATATGGATAAAACTGTTGATTGGGCAGTTGTTGGTAGAATTAATAACAACGGACAATGCTGTGTTGCATCTAAAAGGTTTATTGTTGTTGATGAAGTTGCCGATGAATTTTTAGAAAAATTTAAAGCTAAATTAAGTACCTTAAAAGTAGGAAATCCAATGGATGCTGACACACAACTTGGTCCACTTTCTAGTGAAGAAGCAGCACAAAATTTAAAAAAACAAATAGACAAATCGGTAAAAGAAGGAGCAAAAATTGTACTTGGAGGAAAACGAATTGAAGGAAAAGGAGCTTTTATTGAAGCCACAATTTTAACAGATTTAAAACCCGGAATGACAGCTTATCATGAAGAACTTTTTGGACCAGTTGCCTCATTTTATAGAGTAAAAAATGAAGATGAAGCTATAAAATTGGCAAACGATTCGCAATATGGCTTGGGAGGATCAATATTTAGCAAAGATATTGAGCGTGCAAAAAGATTAGCAGATAAAATTGATACAGGAATGGTTTTTATCAATCATCCAACATGGACAAAAACAAATTTGCCATTTGGTGGTACAAAACGTTCTGGTTATGGCAGAGAATTATCAAATTTAGGAATTGAAGAGTTTGTAAATAAAAAACTAATTCGCGTTAGCGGAATATCAGATCCTTTTTAATGATTAAAATTTAATACTATTAGTCCTGCTTCGGTAGGACTTTTTTTTAAAAAAAATTCTTTTTTTTAATTACACAGCTGATTTTTAGTATTTTAGTTGATTAAAATCTAAATACTATGCTAAAAAAAACAATTTTAATTGAAAACAAAGTGTCAATAACTGTAAAAAATTTACAATTAATTATAAAATCTGAAATTAAAGAAAGCTCCATTCCTGTTGAGGATATTGGTTTTTTGGTGTTAGATAATTCTGAAATTTATTTAAGTATTCCTGCAATGAATTTATTGATTGAGAATAATACTTCAATTATTATTTGCAATACCAATCATTTACCTAACGGAATGTTTTTAAATTTAAACAGCCATCACATTCAGCAAGAAATTTTTAGAAATCAAATTGAGGCAAGTCTTCCGCTAAAAAAGCAACTTTGGCAACAAACTATTATTGAAAAAATTACAAATCAAGGCATTTTATTAGAAAAGATTACAGGAAATAAAAATTCTTTTGAATTTTTGGGTAGCAAAGTTTTAAGTGGCGATACCTCTAATATGGAAGGTGTTGCAGCAAGTCAATATTGGAAATCATTTTTTGATATTAAATTTAAACGCGAACGATTTGGCAATTATCCTAACAATTTCTTAAATTACGGATATGCAATTCTAAGAGCAGCAACTGCAAGAGCATTATCTGGTAGTGGATTATTAAATACATTAGGCATTCATCATAAAAGTAAATACAATGCCTTTGCACTTGCAGATGATATTATGGAACCTTTTAGACCAATTGTAGATGAAAAGGTTTTCGAACTGATGCAAAATTATGAAGAACAAGAATTGAATACTCAACTAAAATCAGAACTTTTAAATATTCTTACTAGAACAGTTTATTTTAAAGAAGAGAAAAGTACGTTGATGGTTGCCTTGCAAAAAACGGCAAGTTCTTTACAGCAATGTTATACTGGCGATAGAAAGAAGATAAAATATCCAAAATTATGGAGCTAAACGGATACAGAATTATGTGGCTATTTGTATTTTTCGATTTACCAACAGAAACTAAAAAAGACCGAAGTAACGCGTCTGGATTTAGAAATAATTTACTAAAAGATGGTTTTAGTATGATGCAATATTCTGTTTATGTACGCCATTGTGCCAGTAGTGAAAGTGCCGATGTACACGAAAAACGAATACATAGATTATTGCCACCATTAGGAAAAGTAAGTGTACTTAGAATTACCGACAAACAATTTGGAAACATATTAAATTTTTGGGGCAAAGTTGAAGTTCCTAAAGCTGCGCAACCTACTCAACTGGAGTTGTTTTAATTATTTGAATTGTAAAATTTATCTTTTAACCAAGTATTAGGATTGTTTTCAATGTAATTGATAATATTCAAATAGGATTTTTCATTTCTAATTATATGATCGTGAAATGAACGATGCCAAGCAAAATCTATAAAACCAGCTTCATGAATTAATTTAGAGCTTGTAGTTTTATAAGCACCTAAAATTTGAGAGAGCGATTTTATTTTAATCTCAACATCTTCATTTAAAGAATTTTGTAAAGTTTTTGATAAATTAGAATCTATTTCTATAATCGCGTGAATATGATTTGGCATCACAATGTAGGAATGAAGAACAATATAAGAATAATTATTTTCTAACCATTCTAATTGATTATTTGCTATAATTCCAAATTCATTTAAAATCATTTCTGCATTAATTTCATCATTTTTTTCTTTAAAAAAATCAGGATTTATAATATTATTCGGATTTAAATTATTTTTCAGATTTATTTCAATATTCCGATTTATATCAATATTCGGATTTATATTATTATTCGGATTTTGTAGGGACAGGTCGCGACATGTCCCTACGAGCACAACATCTCCAAAACAACATTCCATATTTTTTACGCAGGATGTAATAAAATATAGATTATCTTTTGAATAATCATATCCTTTTAATCTATTTCCTTTTCTATTTTTCATATTGAAATTTATTTTTACATTGA
>JAYTPS010000006.1:0-2931 GCA_043747155.1 Flavobacterium sp.
GTTTAGTTTTAGAAATATAATCTTCAAGATTTAAATAGTTTATTTTTACTCTAGAAATAGAACCCATTGTTGCTTGCACAACTTTAGGATTGTATACATCAACCGAGTTTTCTGAACAAATTATTCGAGAAATTCCAAACCAATCGCACAATCTAATTATTGTACCAAGATTTCCTGGATCGTTAACTCCATCAAGCGCAACAATTAATTCAGATTCAATATTATTTATTTCTGATGGAATTTTAAACAATGCCAAACAATTATTTGGAGTTGACAAGCAGCTTATTTTTTTTAACTCATCATTACCTATTAAAGTCTTATTCTCATTAGCAATTTTATCAAATAAATTTTCAGTTGTATACAAATGTTCTAATATAAAATTTGATAAAAGCAATTCTTGAATTACCTTTACACCTTCTGCAATAAATAACTGATGAATTTGTCTGTATTTTTTTTGTTGTAAGCTTGTAATTAGTTTTATTTGGTTTTTACTAACCATAAATAATGTATTTTTGAATTAAATTTATTGCTTTTGAAAAATCTCATTACAAAAATATCACTATTTATTTTAATTGCACTCATTATTGTAAGTTGCGATTCGACAAAAAGAGTTCCACGCAATAAAAGGTTACTAACAAAAAACGAAATTTCAGTTGATGAAAAATCTATAAAAGATGATAATGTTTTTTATCAATTGTACCAAAAACCAAACAGTTCTATTTTAGGATATAAACTTAGATTAAACCTTTTTAATCTGGCCAAGAAAAACACTGATTCTTCATACAAGGCAAAATTTAAAAAAAACCCAGCTAAATATTATAGAAAAGCTAAATTTCTTTCAAGAAAACAAGTAAACCGATTAGGACATTCGTTTTTTTATGAAGGTTTTCATAATTTTTTAAAAAAAACAGGCGAAGCACCAGTTGTTTTAGATACAAATAGTACAAAAAAATCATTAAATAGATTAAAATCTTATTATTACAACAAAGGTTTTTTTGATGTAACAACAAGATTTACAGCCGATTCTTCTAAAATTAAAAAAATTGCTCTAAAATATATTGTAAAAAAAGGAAGTGGATATAATATTGATAGTTTGAACACAAAAATTGCAACTGTAGCATTGGATTCTTTATATCAACTAAAAAAAGAAAATTCATTTATTAAATTAAAAAATCAATATACAACCGAAGATTTAAATGAGGAAAGAAACAGAATAACATCTGAGTTTAGAAATAATGGTGTGTTTTTCTTTCAACAAAATTATATAGAATATAATCTAGATACTATAAATACTGGCAAAAAAGTTAATGTTGAATTAATAATAAAAAATCAGAATGTAATTCAAAATGACACCTCTAGAACTCAAGATTTTAAGATTTATAAAATTAGTAAAGTAAATATTTATACAGATTTATCTAATTCTAAAAATAAAGTAAAAATAAAAGATAGTGTAAATTATAATGGCTTTTATTTTTACAGTGAGAATAAATTAAAATATAAACCAAAAGCAATTTCTGATGCAATTTTTATAACTCCAGGAAGTATTTATTCTGATAATAAAACTACTTTAACTTCAAAATACCTTAGTAATTTAAGAGTTTTTAATTATCCGTCAATTCAGTATTCTGTTGATTCTAAAGTAGAAAACGGATTAATTGCTAATGTTTATTTAATTCCTAGAAAAAAATATACTTTCAATCCATCAGTCGATTTTACACATTCTAACATTCAAGATTTTGGAATTTCAGGTAACGTGTCATTAGGAATTAGAAATGTTTTTAATGGTGCGGAAACATTTGATATTGGTTTTAGAGGAAACGTTGGTTCGTCAAGAGATTTAGCAAATCCGAACAATAATTTTTTCAATATCTCCGAAATAGGAATTGATTCTAAATTAAATTTTCCACGAGTTTTGTTTCCGTTAAATACTGATAAAATTATTCCTAAAAGCATGATTCCGTCCACATCTTTAAGTGTAGGTTTTGCAAAACAAAGAAATATTGGATTAGACAAACAAAATTTTACAAGTTCATTAACCTATAATTGGACACCCAAAAAAAACAGAACAGCACGTTTTGATTTATTCAATATTCAATTTGTTAAAAATGTAAATATTGGTAACTATTTTAATGTTTACAAAACATCCTATAATAAACTAAATGAAATTGCAGCAGTTTATAATCAAGACCCTAATAATGTAAATTCTGATGGAAATTTAACACAAAATGGTGCTTTAGGTTTTATAAATAATGTTCTTAATTTACAAACAACATTAACCCAAGCTGACATTAATTATAAATCAGTTTTAAGCATATCAGAACGTTATAAAAGATTAATAGAAGACAATTTAATCTTTGCAACAAGTTTTAGTTATTCTAGATCATCTAAAAAAGATTTAATTGACAATAATTTTTATGCCTTTAAAACTAAATTAGAATCGGCAGGAAACTTACTTTCTTTACTTGCAAACGCATCAAAACAATTAAAAAACCAAAATGGCGCCAATACCATTTTTGACGTTGAATTTTCTCAATATATTAAATCGGAATTTGAATATATTAAACACTTTGATTTATACAGAAAAAAAGTTTTAGCATTTAGAGGTTTCTTTGGTATTGCAATTCCTTACGGAAATTCTAACAGTGTACCTTTTTCGCGAAGTTATTTTGCTGGAGGGACAAATGATATTAGAGCATGGCAACCCTATTCACTTGGACCAGGAAGTAGTGGCGGAATTAACGATTTTAACGAAGCCAACATGAAAATAAGTTTTAACTCTGAACTAAGATTTAATATTTTAGGAAATTTTAATGGAGCATTATTTGCCGATTTAGGAAACATTTGGAACGTATTAGATAATGTAACTGACAAAGCATATCAGTTTAACGGAATAAAATCGTTAGAAACTGTTGCATTAGGAACAGGTTTTGG
>JAYTPS010000007.1:0-4635 GCA_043747155.1 Flavobacterium sp.
TTACAAGAAATGGTGGAGCAAGAGTTGTAGAATCTATTTACCCTGGTGGCTTTACTCCAAGAATTACATCAAATATTATAGATAATTCAATTGCAGCTGGTTTTAGAACTAAAACTACTAGTGGTTGGAAAATAGATTTGAGTAACACTTTTGGAAAAAACACTTTTGATTATAGAATTAAAGGGACAATCAATGCATCATTAGAAGCTACTTCGCCAAGAGAGTTTGATGCTGGTGGTCATAGTTTAAGTCAAAATACTACAAATTTAGATTTTTCTAAAAATTATGGTTCCGTTTTAAACGGATTAAATTTTGCTTTTGGTGCTGAATTTCGTGCCGAAAGATTTGAAATATTTGCTGGCGAAGAAGGTTCGTATGCAACTTATGATACTGCTGGAAATCCAATAACTGATCCTACAACACAATTTGCTCCAATTGATCCAATATCTGGTGATCCAAGACCTGGAGGATCACAAGGTTTTCCGGGTTACAGTCCGAAAAACGTTGTAAGCGAAGGTAGAACTAGCAAATCATTATATGCAGATGCCGAATTAGATGTTTCTAAAGAGTTTATGATGAGTGCAGCTTTGCGTTATGAAAATTATAGCGATTTTGGAAATACTTTAAATTTTAAATTTTCATACAAACTAAAATTGAATAACTACGTAAGTTTAAGAAGTTCATTTAGTTCTGGTTTTAGAGCGCCTTCATTGGCTCAAATATATTATAACACAAGTTTTACAAACTTTAGTAGCTCTGGAGCAACAGAAGTTTTACTTTCTGGAAACGAAAGTCCAGTTACTAAAGCATTTGGAATTGGTAAACTTAACGAAGAAACTTCTAACAATGGTTCTGTTGGTTTTACTGCTAATTATAAAAATTTTACAGCAACTATTGATGGTTATTTAATTAATGTTAAAGACAGAATTGTATTAACAGGTTATTTTGACGCAACTTCACTAGGTCTTAATGTTGATGCAGCTCAGTTTTTTACAAATGGTGTAAATACTAGAACTCAAGGTATAGATGTAGTTTTAGGATGGAAAAAGACTTACGGAGATTCTAAAGTTGGTGCTACCATTATTGGAAACATCAATGACATGAAAATTACAAATGTAAAAAATGGTACTTTAGATGAACAAACTTTCTTTGGAGAAAGAGATAAAGCATTTTTACTTGCATCTGCACCATCTAATAAATTTGCTTTGAATTTAAATTATGGTTACAAATGGTTTGACAGCGGTTTAGCATTTACTAGATTTAGCGAAGTAAAACTATTAGATTACCAAGTTTATGAAGATGTTGCTGATTATGGAGGATCTTTTCAAAATCAAATAAATGCTGCGACTGATACTTATGGTGCTAAAATTGTAACCGATTTGACTTTTGGATTTAAATTAACTAAAGCATTTAAATTAACAGTTGGAGCAAATAATTTATTGAATATTTACCCTGACCAACAAGACGACTGGGTTGAAGCTGGTGGATATTGGGATGCCGTTCAAATGGGATTCAGCGGAGCATATTACTACACAAGATTAGGTTTTAGATTCTAAAATTAAAAGGTTTTAAAAAATTGAAATCTCGAGTTAACTCTCGAGATTTTTTTTGTTTAATATATAAAGTGTGAATTATATAATCATTTAAAAAAATTATAAAACAGCAATTTATTTATACCTACTAAATTTGTGTCATATTAATATTTAAATAATTATTATGAAAACTATAACCTTATCATTGTCGCTTTTATTTGCTAGTATTGCCATGCAATCGCAAAATACAAATGTTTTAAAAACTACAGAAACCACAGTAACTACTGTTAAGGATTCTGATGGAGTTAAAAAGTCTGTAAAGAAAGAAGAAACTCAAGAGGTTCAAAAAATTGAATTAAAAGAAGAAAGATCTAATACATTAAATATTGAGATAAAAGATACTCCAGTTGAAGTTATCAAAACAACTCAAATTACAAATGCTGACGGAACAACAAGAACTGTAGATATTGATCGATCTGGCTATTATATTGGTGAAAACAATACTAAATATAAAATTGCTCTAGATTCTAGAGGATATACTTTAGTTAGTGATGGAACTAAAAGAACTGATTTATTAAGAAAAACATCAATAAATACATATATCTACCGAAATAATGATACAACAGCAATAAGTTATTTTGATACAGACGGAAATTTGGTTATAGAAACTTATGACTATAAAACGGATACTGTATCTACAAAAAAATATTTAAGAGAAAAATAAAAGATTGCTATAAAAAAGGGAAAAATTGTTAATGAAAGAGAAAATCCTGAGTGTAATGCTTAGGATTTTTTTTTGTTATAAAGCATTTAAAAAATTATTCTTCTGAAATTGTATTTATTATTTCTTGCTCTTCATCAGTTGCAACTAGTCCAGACAGATTCCAATAATTAGATAGTATAACGTTTTTTTTATTGAAAAGTGTTTTATCTTTAAAAACTTCACTTTCAGAGTAGGAATAACTTTGATTGCTAAAATTTGTGGTAACAAAGTAATTTCGAACTTCAATTTTTACAGTTCTTTTTTTTTCAATTCGTTCAAATCCAATTTCTTCTTTAGAACTTATTAAATAATAATTATCATTATCTAACCTGTAAATTGTTTTAAAATAAGATTTTAATAAATTTTTAGAGCCAACTGATGTTTTATCTTTAGTTTGAGCAACTCTGCTCGGATCAAGAGTAGAACTTATTTCTATAACAACTTTTTTCTTTGTATCATAGACTATTGTATAGGTGTCTAACAATCCTTTAATCTCGTCAAGTGGCGTAACACTCATTACATAATAATCTTTATTAGCCGAATATCCTTTTAATACAAAATCATATTCTTTTTTTGCTTTTGGTTCTAAAATAACAGTAAGATATTTAAAATTATAATAATTTTCCATAATATTATTAAGATTGTAGCCCAATAGATCATTACTTATTTTATCGTCAATTAAACCGAAAGTTCTATTTTGCTCAACCAAAACATCAGTTTTAAAGTCTTTTTTGTTGCCTACTATTTGAAAATTCATTAAACCATCATTGTAACATGAATAGTCACCATTTATTTTAAAAAATTCTCTAGAATACACTTTTAACCTTGCAGGCACAGTTAGTTTTTTTATAGAATTTGAAATAATTGCTTTTAAAATTAATTGGGGATGCCTTTTAGTTATAATTATTTCTTCAAGTTCATTAATATTATTTTTTAAATAAATAATATTGTCAATTTCCTTAAGTGTATTTGACCTAATTGTAATTTGTTTATAAGACGAATGTGTAATTTGAATGTTGGAAGTTCCATTTAATATAAAAGCAACCGTTCCTTGAGAATTGCTTAATAAAATTTGTTTTGTCTTGGTGACGTAAACACTAACATCTTCAATAGGAAGCATAGTCGCTTCGTCTTTAAAAATAATTTTTTTCTCATTATCTTGCGAAGAAACTTTGAAACTTATAATCAAAAAGAAAATTAAAAAGTAATTTTTCATATTAAGTTTGATGTAAAGCAAATTTAACACAACTTGATTATAAAGTTTTATACTACAAAAAAATAGTTATTCAGATAGTTTTCAACAATTTAATTCAAAAAAAAATCCTGAAATTTAATTTTTCAGGATTTATTTAAATTATTCATTGTGTAAAAAAGATTGTCTATTTAAGAGTGTTTCTTCACTTTCTACATAATTATCATCTGGAATACAGCAATCTACAGGACAAACAGCTGCGCATTGTGGTTCATCATGAAAACCTTTACATTCGGTGCATTTTCCGGGAACAATATAATAAATATCGTCAGATACTGGCGTCTGTGCAGCATCGGCATCAATTTCGGTTCCGTCAGGAAGTATTACTTTTCCTTTTAACTTTGTCCCATCTTTATAGCGCCAATCATCAGCACCTTCATAAATTGCAGTATTGGGACATTCTGGTTCACAAGCACCACAATTTATACATTCGTCGGTTATTATTATTGCCATTTTTAAAAATTTATAGGTTAAAAATTGAACGTTAAATGAAAAAAAATGAAACTCTTCTTATTTTGACTCATAACATTATAAACCTTATTTTTGTGCAAAATTACAATCTAAACTAGTTATAAACAAATCTAAATGAATTCTATTAACACAAAATTACCTTTTGTTGAATTGGGTAAGTTTTTAAGTCAATTTTCACTGGATAATAACATTAAAAATGATTCCGTTTTAAACAATGATTTGTTTTTTGATGATTTTATTTCATTAATAGAGTTGTCACAATCTCATAATGGCTGGTTTACTCAAGAGCAAGTTTATTTCTCAATTCAATCTTGGGCAAATGCGCTAACCGAAGATAATTTAAATACTTGGATGTCAAAATATAATTTTAAAGAAGTAAAATTGAAAACAGTTGGGTTGATATTGGCTGGAAATATTCCATTGGTTGGTTTTCATGATTTTTTATCGGTTTTAATTTCGGGACATAAAGCATTAGTTAAAACATCGTCGAATGATCAATATTTAATAAAATTTTTGACAAAATATTTAGTATCTATAAATCCAAAAATTGAAAATTTAATTGATTTTACAGATGGGAAATTAGAAAATTTTGACGCAATAATTGCAACAGGAAGTAA
>JAYTPS010000008.1:0-4770 GCA_043747155.1 Flavobacterium sp.
GAAAAATCGTTTTTAATTAGGGTTTAAATGATTGGTTTGACAACCAAAAAGCCACGCAAATTGCGTGGCTTTTTTTTTCTATAAAAATCATGTCTATAATTAATATTATCTTTTTAAAAAAAAGTAAAGTTAGTAAATATATTAAATATTTTTGTAGTATTTTTAATATAATAAAATGTTAATTATGTATTTAAACGTTTAAAAGTGTAGTTTATTCGATTAAATTAAAATTTTAATTAGATTTGTCCAGTAATTAAAACTACCAAAAACAAATTTAAAAAAGATGAAAAACATTACTTATTTATTACTAATTATACTATTAAATTGTAATAACCTATTTTCTCAAGAAATAAATATTACTGGAAATCTAGTTTCAATACCAGATAACGATACTACTCCTGTTATTAGTGATTTTACAGATTTTGGCACACTAAATTCAAGAACATTTACTATTCAAAATACTAGTGCAATTATCTTAACTCTTGGTACAATTTCAATATCTGGTACAAACGCAAATGAATTTTCAGTTACTTCTTTTCCATCTACATCTATAGCCGGCGGTTCGAGCACAACATTTACAGTTACTTTCAATCCAATTTCTACAGGATTAAAAAATGCAACACTTTCTATTGTTAATAATGATAGTAATGAAAATCCTTATGACTTTTCAATTAAAGGTACAGGAATTAGTAATGAAATAAACATCCTAGGTAATGCAGTTGCAATTATAGATGGAGATACAACGCCAAGTGTTACTGATTGGACTGATTTTGGTTCTGCCGATATAATTTCAGGTGCTGTTTTAAAAATATATACCATACAAAACACCGGAACAATGACACTCACATTAGGAGCAATAAATTTTACTGGTGTAAATGCTTCTGATTTTAAAGTTGTAAATTCTCCAACTTTAAATTTAATTGGTAATGGTTTAACTACTTTAATTGTAAAATTTATACCAAGTGCATTGGGACTAAGAGCCGCAAGAATATCAATTATAAATGATGATAGTAATGAAAACCCATATGATTTTTCAATTCAAGGAAATGGAACAGCACAAACTATGGCAGTATATGGCGGATTAACTGGTACTAATGTTGTACCAGATGGTGACATTAGCACAATAGTTAGCAATTATACTAATTTTCAATCAACAAACGTAAGTTCTCCAATTTATAGAACATTTGTAATAAAAAATTTAGGTGGAACCTCTATAAACTTAACTGGTACACCTATTGTTACAATTTCTGGTTCATCAGAATTTGTTATTTCAACTCAAGCAATTTCTCCTGTACCAGTAACTGGTTCAAGAAGTTTTATAGTAACTTTTACTCCTACTAGCATTGGAGTTAAAACCGCAACAATATCTATAAACAACAACGATACTGGTGTAAATAAAAACCCTTATACATTTGTGATATCTGGAGAAGGAATTCAAAAATTTATTGATACAGATAGCGATGGAGTTTTTGACCATTTAGATTCAGATGATGACAATGATGGTATTCCTGATACTCGTGAACAAAGCTTTGTGTCTGGTAATACTGTTCCAATGACAACAGATTTAATTTTATTAAATGAATCTTTTGGAAACAGCACAATAAGAGCAAGAATAAATGTAAATATTCCAACTGCAACAACTGATTATTGTTATGAAGATGGAACTCCTGCACAAGCAATAGACGAATGCGATACCGATTATAGTCTAAACGATGGTAATTATAGCGTTTCCAATACGGCACAATGTGCTTCATGGGCATCACAATATTGGTATACTGGATTAGATCATACCACTGGTGATGTTGATGGTAGAATGGGATTATTTAATGCCACAATTAGTACAACGGCAGAATTTTATAGAACAGTAGTTCAAGGTGTGATTCTTGGTGCTCCAGTAACTTACAGCTTTTGGGCTTTAAATCTTGATAGAACAGACGCACCTAATATTGGAACTAGACCAAGACCTCAGTTAGAAGTAGATTTTTTTGATTTAAATAATAATATTATTCCAGGTAGCAAAATAATAACCGGAGATGTTCCTCCTTCTAGCACAACTTCTAACTTATCATCTGATTGGCATTTTTATACTATTACTTTTACACCTACTACAACCAACGGATTTTCTATTGTATTTAGAAATAAACAAATTGGTGGTGGCGGAAACGATTTAGCTCTTGATGATATTATTGTAAAACAAATATTAACTGATGCTGATGGTGATGGAGGAGCAGATATCTACGATTTAGATTCAGATAATGATGGAATTGGCGGAATTATTGAAGACGGTTGGAAAAGTTTAAGCAACGGAAAAGATACATTAAATTTAATCCCAATTATATCAGGAGGAACTTGGTTAGATGTAAACAATAACGGATTTCATGATACATGTGAGGCATATTATGCAACATATACCCAAAGAGATTTTGATGGCGATAGTGTACCAAACTATGTAGATTTAGATTCTGATAATGATGCAAATTTTGATGTGGACGAAGCAGGAATTTATAATGGTGATGGTGATGTTAACTGTGATGGTGAAGGTGAAGGTAATGATATAGATAAAGACGGAATATTATCTAAATTTGATACATTTTCAGGTTTTGCTAATGGTATTAAATCCTTACCATTAAACTCCTTATTGATTGGAAATGAAGATTATCTAAAAACATCATCAAAAATTGCTGGCATAACTGATATTTCTTTAACATTATTCTCAAGTTTAGATTCAAATCTAGATGGAATTATTGATGGAAACGCAGATTTAGATAAAGATGGAATACTTGATACTTTTGACACTAACAACAATTATTTTGGTTCTCCAAGAGATTTAAACAAAAAGTTATATCTTGACTTTGACGGAAGAAATGATTATGGTGAAGCAACATCTATTCTAGGTGGATTACCAGCTGCATCAATAATGGCTTGGGTAGATTTAAATACAGATTTTGTTACTGATGGCGTAATTTTTGGACAAGATAAATTTCAAATACGAATCAATACATCAAGAAATATTGAGGCAATTATTAATGGTTCAACTTTAACATACACAGGCGTTAATCTAAATAAAAGACAATGGTATCATGTGTCAGCAACTTTTGGTGCTGGTTCATTAAAATTATATTTAAATGGTTTGTTAGTGGCTACTCAAAATGTTTCTGGAGCTATTAGTGCTGATGCATCACTATTAACTATTGGTAAAAATCCTATTGTAAATAACAACTATTTTAAAGGTAAAATAGATGAATTAAGAGTTTTTAATGTTGCACTCACAGAAAAACAATTACAAAGAATGGTTTATCAAGAAATCAATGATTTTGGTGGACAAGTTAGAGGTGAAATTGTTCCAAAAAATATTGAAACTTTACCTTATATAAATCTATTACGATATTATAGAATGGATGTTTATAAAAATGATATTATTGATGATTTTACAACAACAACATTTGATATAAATAATGGCATGAAAATTTTTAATAACAAAGTTATATGGTATCAAGAAGCACCAATGCCTTTTATTACTGAACGAAATGGTGATTTTGCTACAGCAACAGATAACATTTTAAAAGACATTAGAGGTTTAGATGTAATAGAATTCGATTGGTCTATTATCAAGGTAAAACATAATATTATTGAATTTTCCAACAACACAGATTTAGGTATGTTTGTAGATTCTGGTAAAACCATTAGTGTCAACAACGATAATAAAATTCAAAACAACTGGTATCTAAAACTAGATGGAAAAATAGATTTAAACGGTAAATCTCAGTTAGTTCAAAATATAGAAAGTGATCTTGATCCAACAAGTGCTGGTTTAATTGAAAGAGATCAACAAGGACATTCAAATTTATTTAATTACAATTATTGGTCTTCTCCTGTTGGAACAATCAATAATACAACTAACAATAATGCATATACAGTTGCTGGTGTTATGAAAGATGGTACAACAGCAACTCCACAAAACATAACATGGACAACTGGATATAATGGTAGTCCAACAAGTCCAATTACTTTAAGCAGCTATTGGATATATAAATTTCAAAATTTAAGTCCTGTATATGCTAACTGGCAATCTGTTGGTTCTTCGGGTTCATTAAATGCAGGACAAGGTTATACATTAAAAGGTAGTGGTGGCGAAGGTCTAACTCAAAATCTATCATTTGTAGGTAAACCTAATAATGGTGCAATTTCAAGTGCAATTGCTGCAAATAATTTAAACTTAAGCGGAAACCCATATGCATCTTCTATTGATGCTAAGCAATTTATTTTAGACAATAGTACATCTTCAACTGGAGCAATTTACTTTTGGGAACATTCTGCAACTAATAATACACATGTAACAGTAGGTTATCAAGGTGGTTATGCAACTAGAAACGCAACTGGCGGTGTTGCTCCTGTTGCTCCTACAGTAATTTCTGGTGTTGGCACAAGTGCTAAAGTACCTGGAAGATATATTCCTGTTGGTCAAGGTTTCTTTGTAAAAGGTTCTGCTACCGGCGGTAACATCACTTTCAATAACAATCAAAGAATATTTATTAAAGAAGACGATATAGATTCGAATACATTATTTAAACAAAATACATTTAAAAATTACACAACACCATTAGTTGAAGTTTATAACAATTCAAGTGACGAAAAACCAGAAGATGAATTTAAAAAAATTCGTCTAGGATTTAAATCTACCGATAATTTTTATAAGCAAGCGCTTCTTGGATTTATGGAGAACAATGCTACAGATAATTTAGATTACGGTTATGATGCAATAAATATTGA
>JAYTPS010000009.1:0-7337 GCA_043747155.1 Flavobacterium sp.
ATGGTATTTTCTGCAAATAAATTTTTGCTTTCTAGTTGCTTTTTCATCAACATTAATACAGTTTCATTTAGATAGTCTACAATTCGAGCTTTATTGGTATTCTCCATTGATAATTTAATAATTGATGCGGCTTTTTCATCAATAATTATTTTTACATTTCTGTATCTTGAAACTGTAGAATCAAATGAATTAAATTTAACAATATATTTACTACCAGTATAATTTAATGAATTATTATTAATATTTAATTCCCAATTTAAAAAAGGAAGGTTAACTTTTTGACCAACTTTAAACCTTTTTTTATATTCGCCACTCGAAACGTTTTCAACACCAGCTTGGTTGGAAGAATAATTAATTACAGGAACTGTATTGGAATTAAGAACAATACTAATTTCATATTCTGTTGGAGAGATGAAAGTAATATTTATTGGAGTTTGATAAATTTGATTTTTAGTTTTGTCCAGTTTTACTATAAATGGTGCTGTACCATAAACATCTTGTGTAAAATATTTTTGTTCTTGTAAGTATTCTACAAAAAAATCTAATTTATTAACAACTAGTTCATTATGCAATCTAGATTTTAATGTAGTTGCAATACTTTGAACTTGATCTGAAGTTCCACCCCAATTAAAAACCAAACTAGTATTAGAAGTAAACAATGGGTTATCTTGTTCCTTTATTGCCAAAGTTGACTCTAAAGAATAGATTTTTTGTTTACGAATATTAATTTGATGGGCAATGGTTAAGCAAATTACTAAACCTAAAAGAAACCATTTCCAATAACTTCCTGTTTTGATTAAAAATCCTTTAAAATCAAAGCCGTTTTGGTTTTCAAAAAAAGAAAAATCTTTTACATCTAACATCTAAAATAGTTTAATTTTTAAGTAATAAATAGGTTGTAGTAGCTAATGAGAGTAATGTTATTATAGTTCCTAAAGATTCTATACCTGTTTTTCCTGTTCCCCATGTTTTTTGTTTTAATGGTTTAACATAAACATAATCATTGGGTTGTAAATAAAATGCAGGCGATTGTGTAGCTCTAGAATCGGTTAAATCTATACTAAATGTTTCTGCGCCTTGAGGAAATTGTCTAATAACTTTTACATCTTTTCTATCTCCAGTAATGGTAATATCTCCAGCATTAGCAACCGCTTCAAGAATATTAACTCTTTCTTGATAAAGTATTTTTGTTCCTGTACTAGAAACCTCACCATTAATTGTGTATCTAAAACCTGCAAGCTTTACAATTACAAAAATTCCAGCTTCTTTAGTAAAATAGGTTTTAAGTAATTCGGTTTCTATTTTATTTCTTGTTTCTTCTATTGTGTTTCCAAGAATATTCATTTCTCCAATAATAGGAATTCTAATATTGCCATGATCATCAATGGAATAACCATTAAAATATAAAGATTCAATAGATGCTGCTTGCTGACTTTGCCCTGATGAAGCACTAAACATTTCAACAAGTCTTGGATCTTTTGATTTAATATTTATACTAATAACATCATTAACTTGTAATCTGTAGGGTTTTATTTTTATTTCACTAATGGTATTTGATGCATTACCATCTTTTTTTTGAAGGTAAATTAAATCTTTTGTTGGCACGCAAGAACTAAACATTAGTACTATTAAAAGTGAAATATATAGTATTCGATTATTCATTATACAAATTAATTTTAGCAAACAAAGATAGTTTTTCAAATCTAATTACAAAAAAGTTCCAAAAGAATATTAACTAATTATTTTTTAGTGAACTTTCAAACGGAACTCTTTGCAGAATACTACGTCCTAGAGTCACTTCATCTGCATATTCTAACTCATCGCCAACAGCTATACCGCGTGCAATTGTTGATGTTTTTATGTTATAATCTTTTAGCTGTTTAAAAATATAAAAATTGGTTGTATCACCTTCCATTGTAGAACTTAAAGCAAAGATAATCTCATCAATCGAACCAGATTTTACTTTTTCAACTAATGTTTTGATATTCAACTGACTTGGTCCAACTCCATCAATTGGCGAAATTTTACCTCCAAGAACATGGTAAATACCTTTGAACTGATTGGTGTTTTCAATAGCCATTACATCTCTTATATCTTCAACAATGCAAATAATTTTATGATTTCTTGATTTATTAGAGCATATTTCGCAAACTTCAATATCGGAAATATTGTGGCAACTAACACAAAATTTTACTTCATCACGCATAATTGTTAGTGCTTGCGAAAGAAAATGTGTTTGCTCTAATGGTTGTTTTAATAAATGTAGAACCAATCGTAATGCTGTACGTTTTCCTATTCCTGGTAACTGCGACATTTCGTTGACTGCTTTTTCTAATAGTTTTGATGAAAATTCCATTGTGCAAAAATAACAAAATAGATTCTAGGTTTATTAAATTCTAGTATTATTAGATTTTGAAAATTATCAATTGTTTCTTTTTTTTATAATCTATTATCATTCTTCTCATTTTTTTCTATTTTAGCACAACTTTAAAAACAATTTATGTCGCCATTTGCAATTTTAACATTAATCATAATTTACTTTGGTTTATTAATTTTTATTTCGAGAATTGTAAGTAAAAAAAGCTCTGATAATGACACTTTTTTTAAAGCCAATAAAAACTCAAAATGGTACTTAGTTGCCTTTGGTATGATTGGAACTGCCATTTCTGGAATTACATTTATATCTGTTCCTGGTGAGGTTGGAAATCCTGAAATTCAATTTAAATACTTCCAGTTTGTTATTGGTTGTGCTATTGGTTTTATTATTGTTGCCAAAGTATTGCTTCCGTTGTATTACAGAATGAATTTAACCTCAATTTATGGTTACATTGAACAAAGATTAGGAGTTGTAAGTTACAAAACTGCTGCAACAATTTTTTTAATTGGAAGAACAATTGGTTCGGCTTTTAGACTGTTTTTAGTAATTTTTGTATTGCAACGATATGTTTTTGATTATTATAATATTCCTTTTGCCATTACAGTTTTAATTTCACTTGCCTTAATATTTGCCTACACTTATCGTGGCGGATTAAAAACTATAATTATAACCGATTCTTTGCAAACATTTTTCCTTTTGGCATCTGTTTTTTTAACCATTTATTTTATTTGTGATAGTTTAACTTTTGGAATTACCGAAGCAATTGAACAAGTAAAAAATAGTAATTATTCTAAGATTTTCTTTTTTGAAGATTATTTAAAAGGAACTTATTTTTGGAAACAAATTCTAGGAGGAATATTTATTACAATTGCAACAGTTGGTCTTGACCAAGATTTAATGCAAAAAAACTTGAGTTGTTCTAACATTGGTGACGCACAAAAAAACATGTTTACTTTTACTGGAATATTTGTAATTATTAATATTTTCTTTTTAAGTGTTGGTGCATTGTTATACATTTATGCAGCAAAAAACGGAATTGAAGTGCCAGTTGTAAATAATGTACCTAGAACCGATTTACTTTTCCCTGAAATTGCTTTTCATCATTTAACATTAATTCCTTCGATTATATTTTTACTTGGTTTAACAGCTGCAACATTTGCCACAACAGACTCAGCACTTACCGCTTTAACAACTTCTTTTTGTGTAGATTTTTTAGGAATGGATAAAACCGAAAATCAAAATAAACCCAATATAATTAGAACAAGACATTTTGTTCATATTGGATTTTCGCTTTTAATGTTTGTAGTTATTGTGATTTTTAATGCAATAAACGATAACTCAGTTGTAGAAATGGTTTTTAAAATTGCATCTTATACTTATGGACCGCTTTTAGGACTTTACGGATTTGGATTATTTGTGAAAACAAAAACCGTTAAAGATAAATTTGTACCTATTATATGCATCATAGCTCCAGCAATTTGCTTATTTTTAAACATCAATTCTAAAGAGCTTTTTGGAAATTATATAATTGGAAATGAATTAATTATACTTAATGGATTGTTAACTTTTTTAGGTTTATTATTAATTAGTAAGCCAGCTACTTCACAAACTAAATATTAATTTACAAATAACTAATATTGATTAGTAGTTAATAAGACTAAAGTACAAGCTTCTTCAACTTTAATATTATTTACTTTTAACAATTGATAAAATTCAGGATTTTCGGTTCCTGGATTAAAAACCACACGTTTTGGTCTTGTTTCAATAATATAATTATAATACTCGCGTTGGCGAAGCGGATTTAAATATAGCGTTACCGTATCAATATTTTTTAAAGGAATAATTTTTGTTCTAATATTAATTCCTGCAACTTCACCTTGGTTTTGTCCAATTGCAAGTACAGAATGTCCTTTTTCTACAAGCATTGTAATTGCTTTAAAAGCATATCGCTCAGGTTTTTTTGAAGCACCAATGACTAATGTTTTCTTGTTTTTCATTTTTCAAAAGTACAAAATTTGATTTGTTTAACTATTAAATTTAACTTTACATTGATTTAAATTTTACCTTTGAGAGTTCAATCTGAATTACTTTTGCAAAAAAACTATGGAAGTATTTATTTTTTTATTAGCTGCGTTATTTTCGGTTTTAAATCCAATTGGAACAGTACCTATTTTTGTTGGATTAACTCAAGATTACACCAAAAAAGAGCGTTCTCGTGTTTCATTATTAACAGGAATAAATGTTTTTATAATTTTGATTATATCCTTTTTTATTGGTCAATATGTATTAAAGTTTTTTGGAATTACAATTCCGGCTTTACGAATTGCTGGAGGAATTATTATTGCAAGTTCTGGTTTTTCATTACTAAACGGAAAGTTTAATAAAAATAAAGGAATTAATAAAAAAGTAGAAGAAGAGATTCAAAGCCGTAACGACATTGCACTAACTCCTTTAGCAATGCCAATGCTTGCTGGTCCAGGTTCAATATCATTATTAATTGCTTATTATCAAGAACTTGAATCTACCTCTGAAATTATTTCTTCTTGTTTTGCAATATTAGCAGTTGCCTTTTTAATATTTTTAATATTAAGAAGTGCACATTATTTAGCCAAAATTCTAGGAACATCGGGTATTGTTGCCATTTCTAGAATTGTTGGTTTCTTAACTATTGCCATTGGAATTCAATACATTATTAGTTCAGTTTTAAGTATAGTTAGAGAAATTTAACTTCTGTTGAAGTATATTTTTGATTAAATTTATACAAAATTATACTTATGAGAATACTTTTAACTGGTGCTAATGGCTATGTTGGACGAAGATTATTGCCCGAACTTTTATCGCAAGGTCATCAAGTTGTGTGTAGTGTGCGTGACCAAAATCGGCTTGGATTAGATAAAGCCATGCTTGAAGCTGTAACCGTTTGGGAAGTAGATTTTCTTGATGAATTAAATTTTGATGCTTTGCCAACTCATATTGATGTGGCTTATTATTTAATTCACTCTATGACTTCTTCTATTTCAGACTTTGACACAATGGAAGCCAAAGCAGCAGAAAATTTTAATATTTACATGAACACAATTGGTGTTAAGCAAGTGATTTATTTAAGTGGAATTGTAAATAACGATGTACTTTCTAAACATTTACAATCTAGAAAAGATGTTGAAGATATTTTATATAAAGGAAATTTTAAAACTACGGTATTACGAGCTGGAATTATTGTAGGTTCAGGCAGTTCATCGTTTGAAATTATTAGAGATTTGTGCGAGAAACTACCTGTAATGATTACTCCAAAATGGGTTTTAACTAAATGTCAACCTATTGCAATAAGAGATGTAATTCAGTATTTAACAGGTGTTTTATTAAAAGAAGATTGTTTTAATGATTCTTTTGATATTGGTGGACCAAATGTTATAACTTACAAAGAAATGATGTTGCTGTATGCCAAAACAAGAAAGGTAAAACTTTGGATAATTACATTACCAATAATGACTCCAAAATTATCTTCTTATTGGTTGTATTTTGTAACCTCAACGTCCTATAAACTGGCTATTAACTTAGTAAATAGTATGAAAATGGAAGTGGTTTGTAAAGACAATCGGCTTCAAAAAATGTTAGGCATAAAATCTATAACTTATGTAGATGCCATAAAACTAGCTTTCATAAAAATTGAGCAAAATCTTGTAGTTTCTAGTTGGAAAGACAGTTTAAGTAGCGGAAGATTTGGTCACAATTTTTCAGAATTTATTCAAATTCCAAAATTTGGATGTTTAAAAGACCATCAATCTAGAAAAGTTGTTGATGTTGAACTTGCTTTGGATAATATTTGGTCCATTGGTGGTGAACGTGGTTGGTATTACGGAAATTGGATGTGGCAAACTCGTGGATTTCTTGACAAGTTGGTTGGTGGTGTTGGCACAAGAAGAGGAAGAACGCATCCAAAACATTTGGACAATGGCGATGTTTTAGATTTTTGGCGCGTACTTTTAGCCAATAAAGAAGAAAAAAGATTATTGCTTTTTGCAGAAATGAAATTACCTGGCGAAGCTTGGCTAGAATTTAGAATTGATGAAGATAATGTGTTGCATCAAATAGCGACTTTTAGACCAAAAGGTTTATTGGGAAGATTGTATTGGTATTCGTTAGTGCCATTTCATTTTTTTATTTTTGGCGGCATGATTGATAATATTTTGAAGTCGGAACCGATTAAGTAGAGGTTAAAAGTTTTTTGAGTTGTGAGTTGTGAGTTGTGAGTTGTTGCAGCAAAGTGCGAGCTGGAAGTTGAAATTGGAAGCTGATAAAAAAAAAATACACGTATAAATAAATTATTGTCAAATTTAGAAAATTTAGTACTTTTGAAATCTAATTAAATAATATAATGAAAAAAAATATTGCTTTACTCTTACTATCCATTATAATTGTAAGTTGCAAATCTAGTTCGAGTAGCATTTCTAAAAGCGAAAGTAACTTTAAGGAATTGCTAACTATAATGAAAGGTAATTATTCTTCTGAAAAACATTCTATAAGAGATACAACTTATTTTAATATATCGTTGAGAATGGTTCCTATTTGGAAAGATAAAGGACATTATTTATATGTAGAACAAGCCATGTTTAGCAAACAAGAAAAACCTTATAGAGTTAGGATTTACAAAGTTTCTCAGATAAACGAAAACGAATTTATAAGTGAAATTCATACTTTGAAAAACGAAAAAGATTGGATTGGAAAATGGAAAACTCCAGAAGCATTTGACAATTTATCTGAAAACGATATTGATAAAAAAGAAGGTTGTGGTGTAGTTTTAAAACGTATTGCAAAAAATAAATTTTCTGGTTCAACAGGAAATAAATCTTGCCCAAGTGAACTTCGAGGTGCAAGTTATGCTTCGTCAATTGTAACAGTTACTTCAAATTCTATTGTTTCTTGGGATCAAGGTTATGATAAAAATGACAAGCAAGTTTGG
>JAYTPS010000010.1:0-7069 GCA_043747155.1 Flavobacterium sp.
TGATTTGAATATGCCAAATATAGATGGATGGCAATTTTTGGAATCAATAAAAAATCATCCTTTTTCAGAACTATTAAATATTTATGTAGTTTCTTCATCAATTGATAGCTCGGAAATTACTAGAGCAAAAAAATATAAAAATGTAAAAAAATTTATATCCAAACCTATTTCATTAAATTTTTTCGAATCTTATGAGATTTAATTACTTATTTTACCATCAATCATAATTAATTTTCGGTCTGCCATATCTGCTAATTCTTCGTTATGAGTAACTATAACAAAGGTTTGACCAAATTCCTCACGAAGTTTAAAAAATAATTTGTGCAAATTTTCTGCCGAAGTAGTATCTAAATTTCCTGATGGCTCATCTGCAAAAATTACAGATGGTTTGTTAATCAATGCTCTTGCAACCGCAACTCTTTGCTGTTCACCACCTGAAAGTTCATTTGGTTTATGGCCAATTCTATGTGACAAACCCAAATATTCCAGTAATCTTTTAGCTTCGGCTTCGGTTTCTTTTTTTTCTTTTCCTCCTATATATGCAGGAATACAAACGTTTTCTAGAGCTGTAAACTCAGGTAATAATTGATGAAACTGGAATATAAAACCCAAATGCTGATTTCTAAATTTTGATAAAACTTTATCATTCATTTTAAGAACCTCTTCATTATTTATTATTAATGAATTTTCATCTCCAATTGATGGTTTGTCTAATGTACCTAAAATTTGTAAAAGTGTAGTCTTTCCAGCTCCAGATGCTCCAACAATAGATACAATTTCGCCTTTTTTTATATGTAAATCTACATCTTTCAAAACGTGAAGTTTACCGTAATATTTATGAATATTTTTAGCTTTTATCATGAAGATTTTTTTTTGCAAAGTAACAAAGTATTTTGCAAAATTTTGGCTTCCTATAATTTTATTATCTTTTATTAATTAATAAAATAAAGTTAAAACAAAAATATTGTTTAATTATTTTGTATTTTTGTTAAACAAAATAAAATTAAAAACAGCCATGAACACACTTACAGAAAAAGAAATTCAACAATTGATTGGCGATAATCATCAAATGACATCGGCAGAAACTCCATTGAGACCAAATGCTTTTGTAAAATCAGATTCTGAAAAAATGATAGTTATTGAAAACCATTTTCATTCAATTATGAGTGAAATGGGTTTAGACATGACCGATGATAGTCTAAAAGGAACGCCACACAGAGTTGCAAAAATGTTTATACAAGAAATATTTTCGGGTTTACATCCTCAAAACAAACCAAAAATATCAATATTTGACAACAACTTTCATTATGATAAAATGTTGATTGAAGCCAACATAAATTTTAATTCTACCTGCGAGCATCACTTTTTACCAATAATTGGTAAAGCTCATGTTGGATATGTTTCAAGCGGAAAAATTATTGGTTTATCTAAATTGAATAGAATAGTTGATTATTTTTCAAGAAGACCACAAGTTCAAGAACGATTAATAATGCAAATTTTTAATGAATTAAAAACTGTATTGGTTACTGAAAATGTAATTGTTGTAATGGAGGCAAAGCATTTATGTGTATCAAGTCGCGGAATAAAAGATGAATCAAGTTACACATCAACAATTCAATATGGAGGAATTTTTAATGAAAAAGAAAATCGAAATGATTTTTTTAACTTGATAAAACAAGAAAAATAATTTGGCATTAGATTTGTAATATCTTTATAAATAATTAAAATTTAAAATGATATTACAATCAGATACATTATCAAATTTAAGCAATAAACAAAGAAATTTATTTTTAGGAATAATTTTAGATTTAGTTGGAATGCTAACTTACTTAGTGCCGTTTTTGGGAGAATTTGCCGATACAATTTGGGCACCAATTGCAGGATTAATGCTTTCCTATATGTATAAAGGTACAATTGGTAAAGTTGGAGGAATTATAGAATTTCTTGAAGAAATATTACCTTTTAGTGATTTTATTCCAACCTTTACTTTAACTTGGATTTACACATACATCATTAAAAAAGAGGAAAACGAACAAAGATTTAAGGAACTTCAATAGTTCCTTTTTTTTTATTTTTCGAAATAATTTGCAATGAAACCAAGTTTTAAACTTCGCAACATTTTTTTTTCGAATGCCCAAAAGAATTTGAATTGACCAAAAATAAACCCAAAAGTTACTAGGAGAATTTGATAAACAGGAAAAATTATTAAAACATAAAGAGGATAATAAAGCCAAGGAGTAACTAAGGTTTTAGAAATGCCAAATATAGTTAAAATTGGTTTTGCTAACAATGCCGAAGTTGATCCTGTTATGGCAAAAACTATAAAAATAACAATTACTTGCCAATTAGAAGTTATATTCCAGCGATGCTTAAAGTTGCTCATTATAATAAAAAGTTGTGCAAATTTAAATAAAATTATGGTCTTGGTACAAATCCTGCAAATTGTTGTCTGTTTTTAATTTGAAAATAAATTAAATAGTTGTATATCATATAGTTTACTTCATATCCATACTTTATACTTGGATTATAATTTATTTGCATTTCATATAAATTACTGTTATATCGTTGGGGTTGAAGAAATCTATTATTCCATTCGGCAACAAAAATGCGGTTTCTAGATTCAAGAAAATTTTCTGAATAATATCCTCTAGGTTGTGCTACACTATTTAGCCAAGAAGTAAATCCGCCATCAATAATTATTACTTCATATTCTAGTTCTTCATTTTTTATATGAATGGTATCCGAAAGTTTTGAACTTGTAATACCTTTTTTATGGTTTTGAACAACATTTTTATTAGAAGTACAACTCAATATAGAAAAAATAATCAATACTAGATAAATTAAATTTTTCATATTTTTTTTATAAAGGTATTAAAAAACAATTGGTTAGAATATATTTTAAATTGATTTTAACAAAAAAACATTCTAAAAAATTAGAATGTTTTTTGATATTTTAAAATAGAAAAATATTATTTTCCTCCAAAAAGTTTACCTAATAAACCTCCAAGTCCGCCAGATTTTTTAGTAACTGCTGAAACGGCATCACTCATTCCTACTTTTCCGTCACCATCTTGGTCAAGGCCAAACATTCCGCCATATTTAGAAACAGCATCCATCAATCCGCCACCATTTCCGCCCGAAATTGCACCAACTAAATCGGTTACATTAAATCCAGGTTGGTTTGAATCTTTGGCTTTATTTACCAATCCGTTTAATACTTGAGGAATTAAACCACCAGCAACACCACCAGCAGCTTCTGGAGAAAGACCAAATTTAGATCCTAAATTTCCCGTTACTTTTCCTGCTAATTCTTTTACAACAGGATTGTTCATGTCTATTGGAGTTTTGCCAGTTATCATTCCGGTTAAATCGCCAAGATTTCCACCTGCAACCATATCTTTTAGACCTGAAAGTATAGAACCTCCAGCTTCTTCCATTACGGCTTCGTTTTCTTCATTTGGTACAGCAGGATTATTAACCACAGCTTCACCACCAAATTTTTTTACTAATTCTGTAAGTTGATCAAACATAGTATTTATTTTTAATTTATTTTTTTCCAAAAATATTTCCAAGCAAACCACCTAAACCACCTTTTTTTGTCATTGCAGAAACTGCATCACCAAGACCTAATTGTCCATCACCATCTTGATCTAAAATTGATGTTAAAATGTTTCCACCACCCGATTGATCAGGTTGGGCTTGAGCTTGATTTTGAGATTGTCCTCCTCCAAGTAATCCACCAAGAATATCAGACAATCCTCCACCAGAAGCGGTTTCACCATTAGTGTTTAATCCACTTGATTGAGCTTTTCTTGCTAAATATGCCATTAAAATTGGTGCTGCAATTTTCATAATCATTGCAATTTTATCAGAGCTAATTCCTGTATTTTGACTAACTTGATTTTGAACATTTTCTTGGTTATTTCCAAGAACGTGAGCTAAAATTTTTCCGCCTTCTTCGGTTTTATCACCTCCAAGTAAGCCAGATAAATTGTCTAACATTCCACCATCATGTTTGCCTCCAAGTAAAGCTCCAAGTAATCCACCTTGACCTTCTGGAGTTGATACATTATTTTGCATTGCACCTACCAAAGCAGGTAAAACTGATGCTAAAACAGAAGATGTTTCTCCTTCATTTGTTCCAGCTTGACCACTAACTCCAGCAATAATTTGTTTTCCTAAATCGCTGTTTAATAAATCCATTAGACCTGCCATAATATTAATTTTTTAAGGTTTGTTAATATCAAATGTATGATTTTTTTTTAATTATAGATTATTAGTTTTTAACAAACTAATAATTTGCTCGGCAAGTTCTGTTCCAATTCTATCCTGAGCTTCTAATGTTGCTGCTCCTATATGCGGTGTTAAAGAAATTTTTGGGTGCATTAATATTTGAATTTCAGGATTTGGTTCTTTTTCAAATACATCCAATCCTGCAAAAAGTACTTTTTCATTATCTAAAGCTTCAATTAAAGCAACTTCATTAATTACACCACCACGAGCACAATTTATTATTCCAACATTGTCTTTCATTTGTGCAATTTCGGCAGTATCAATTACATATCCGTCTTGAGCAGGAACGTGTAGAGTAATAAAATCTGAATGTTTAAATAAATCTTCTAAAGGTTCGGTAATTATTTCAACATTAATGAATTGACAATTATAAAAATCAACTCTAATTTCGGCTTTTCCAACAAATTTATCAGCAGCAATGACTTTCATTCCTAAACCAAGAGCCATTTTAGCAACCGATTGTCCAATTCTTCCAAAACCAATAATTCCTATAGTTTTTCCTCGAAGTTCAATACCATTTGCATATGCTTTTTTTAAACCATCAAAGTTTAAATCACCTTCTAATGGCATATTTCGGTTTGAATCATGCAGGAATCTGACTCCTGAAAATAAATGTGCAAATACTAATTCAGCAACACTTTCACTTGAAGATGCAGGAGTATTTATTACATGTTTTCCATTAGCTCTTGCATAATCTACATCAATATTATCCATTCCTACTCCACCACGACCAATTATTTTTAGTCCAGGACAAGTATCAATTATATCTTGTCTTACTTTGGTTGCGCTTCTAACTAATAGTACAGAAACATTATTGGTATTTATAAAATTGGCTACTTGTTCTTGAGCAACTTTGGTTGTAATTACTTCAAAACCGCCTTTTTCTAATGCTTTGATTCCACTATTAGATATTCCGTCGTTGGCTAATACTTTCATTTTTTATGCTGAATTTATTTTAGCGTCTTTCGATGCTAATTATTTTTAATTTATTTTTAATTTATTTTTTTACAGAAAACTAAAATTATATTACTATACACTTTTTTCCAATTCTTTCATCACATCAACCAATACTTGAACACTTTCTAGAGGCAAGGCATTATACATCGAAGCTCGATAACCACCAACAGAACGATGACCTGGCAAACCAGAAATTCCAGCTTCTTTCCACATTTTATCAAATAGTGAAGCATGGTTTTCATCGTTTAATAAAAAAGTAGCATTCATGATACTTCTATCTTCTATTACAGCTGCACCTTTAAATAATGGATTTCTATCTATTTCTGTGTAAAGTAACTTGGCTTTTGCTTCGTTTATTTTTTCAATTGCGGCAATTCCGCCAAGATTTTTTAGCCATTGAAGTGTTAAAAGCGATGCATAAATTGAGAAAACTGCTGGCGTATTATACATACTTTCTGCGGCAATATGTTTTTGATAATCCAACATACTTGGAATATATCGTTCTGATTTTCCTAATATTTCTTCTTTTACAACAACTAAAGTAGTTCCTGCTGGTCCCATATTTTTTTGCGCTCCAGCATAAATTAAATCAAATTTTGAAAAATCTAAAGTTCTTGAAAAAATATCTGAACTCATATCGCAAACCATTGGAATAGAGGTTTCTGGAAACGATTTCATTTGGGTTCCAAAAATGGTATTGTTACTAGTGCAATGAAAATAAGATGCATCTTCTGGAACAGTATAATTTTTAGGAATATAATTATAATTTTGCTCTTTAGATGATGCAACTATCACGGTTTCTCCAAAATGTTTGGCTTCTTTTATTGCATTGTTTGCCCAAGTTCCAGTATCTAAATAAGCAGCTTTTCCATCGGTTTTCATTAAATTATATGGAACCATCAAAAACTCTAAACTTGCGCCACCAGAAAGAAATAATGACTGATAACCCTTTCCTTCTAATCCTAAAAGTTCTAATGCTAATGCTCTTGCATCATCCATTACTGCTACGAAATCTTTACTTCTGTGCGAAATTTCTAAAAGTGATAAATCAGAATTATTAAAGTTTAAAATAGCTTGAGCTGATTTTTCAAAAACTTCTTGTGGCAAAATACATGGTCCGGCGCTGTAATTGTGTTTTTTCATGGTATAATTTCCAAATTTTAAGCTGCAAATTTCGCAAATAGCTTTGAAATATAGTACTATTATTTATTAATAGAAATTCAATGTTATTAACAAAAACGTTTTAGTGAATAAGTTAATAATGTTGGTGATAATCTATATAGTTAATAAAAATTTAATCGTATCAACATTATCAGCATAATCCCAAAGCAGAGGTTTTTGAGTTGCTCCAAATGAAATTGAATTTTCAATTAAATCATTTGAAACAATGCATTGAATTTTTTCTGAATCATTTTTTAATTCAATTTTAACGTCTTCAAGAGTTTGATAAAACTCATAAAAAACAGAAGAAATTGGAGAAGAATAACTTGTATCTTCTTTTATAGTAATAAATTCATTATCTAATAATTTGAAATTACTCATTAAAAAAACGGCTTTATTGTAATCATAATTGTTAGAATACTTTTCATAATAAATTACATCTTTATAAGTATAAATTGCTTTGAAAAATGTATCAAAATCATATCCTTTTGGAACATATAATTTAGAGACATTGCGACATCCTAATCCAAAATATCTAAATATATCCTCACCTAAATTTACCAAATCTATATGAGTTTCTTTTCCGTTTAAAACGGCAACAGAATTTCTATTTTTGCGAATAATACTTGGTTTATTTTTAAAATAAAATTCAAAATAA
>JAYTPS010000011.1:0-5277 GCA_043747155.1 Flavobacterium sp.
CTTTTTTTCATATTTATTTTCTATTTTGATCACTAATTTTTCTGTCTTCATCATAATTATCAATGCGGTAATTTTCATCATCGCCTTCTAAAATTTTTAAATAACTGTTGTATCGTGTCCAAGAAATTTTATCTTCTTCTAGTGCTTTTTTTATGGCACATTTTGGCTCTTCTTTGTGCAAACAATTGTTGAACTTGCATTGGTCTTTGAGTTTAAAAAATTCAGGAAAATAACCGCTAATTTCTTCTTTTTCCATATCCACAATTCCAAATCCTTTAATTCCTGGTGTATCAATAATTTTAGCTCCAAACGATAAATCATACATTTCTGCAAAGGTTGTAGTGTGTTGACCTTGCATACTTTGTTCAGATATTGTTTTGGTTTTAAGATGTAAACTTGGCTCCATTGCGTTTACTAAAGTTGATTTTCCAACACCAGAATGACCTGAAAACATTGTGGTTTTTCCAATCATTAAGTTTTTTAATTCTTCAATTCCCTTACCTTCTGTTGATGAAACGCGCAAACATTTATAACCAATTTCTTGATATACATGTTGCATATATAATTGTTCTTCTAGTGTAACATCGTTTAGAGTGTCAATTTTATTAAAAACCAAAATAGTTTCAATTCTATATGCTTCGGCTGTAACCAAAAATCGATCAATAAAATTGAATGTTGTTGGTGGATTGTTTACAGTAATTAGCAAAAAAACATAATCAAGATTGGATGCAATAATGTGCATTTGATGTGAAAGATTTACCGATTTTCTAACGATATAGTTCTTTCTATCGTGAATATTGGTAATTGTACCAGTAATCACATCTGAACTTTGGTCTAAATCATAATCCACAACATCTCCAACCGCAATTGGATTGGTGCTTTTAATACCTTTAATTCGGAATTTTCCTTTGATGCGACATTCCATAAAATCGCCTTGCAAAGATTTTACAGTATACCAACTTCCTGTAGATTTATAAACTATTCCGGTCATTGAGATTTTTAATTTTTTGAATGTTGATTTTGAATGTCAGATTTGGCAAAGATACCTAAAAATGACTTTTTTTGTTTAAATTCTGAAATCAAAAAATCGTTACTTTACGTTCTTAAATCTTTAAGAATTAATAATTCGTTCTTGATGACTTATACTTTCTTGATGAATTGCTTTATATAATTTTAAAATAAACTCTTCACTCAATCCTTTATCTTCTCCATCAAGTATCATTTTTCCTAAAATTTCATTCCAACGTTTGTTTTGTAAAACCGCTACATTTTTAGCTTTTTTTAAGGCACCAATTTGCTCTGCTACTTTCATTCTATTACCTAAAAGCTCAAGTAATTTACTGTCATAAATATCAATATTGGCACGAAGTTTTATCATATCAGTATTAAAATCGGCTTCGTCTGTAGTCATTTTTTTGACTTTCAAATCTTCAAAAATTTGCTTTAAAACTTTTGGTGTTACTTGCTGTGCAGCATCACTCCAAGCATTGTCTGGATCAATATGAGTTTCAATTATTAATCCGTCATAATTTAAATCTAATGCTTGTTGCGAAACTTCCTGTATCATATCTCTGCGACCAGTTATATGTGATGGATCACAAATTAATGGTAAATCTGGAAATTTACTTTGCAATTCAATTGCAATTTGCCACTCAGGAATGTTTCTATATTTGGTTTTTTCATAAGTTGAAAATCCTCTATGAATTACGCCTAATTTTTTTATTCCTGCATTATACAATCGTTCAACTCCACCAATCCATAAAGCTAAATCTGGATTTACTGGGTTTTTTACTAAAACTATTTTGTCTGTATTTTGCAATGCATCGGCAATTTCTTGCACAGCAAATGGGTTTACTGTGGTTCGCGCACCAATCCACAAAACATCGATATCATGTTCTAATGCTAATTTTACATGAGTTGCATTTGCCACTTCGGTTGCCATTAACAAACCAGTTTCTGATTTGGCTTTTTGCAACCATTTTAGTCCAATGGCACCAACGCCTTCAAATCCTCCAGGACGAGTTCTTGGTTTCCAGATTCCGGCTCTGTAAATTGACACGTCAGAATTTTTTAATTCGTGAGCAATTTTCAACACTTGATCTTCTGTTTCTGCACTGCATGGTCCAGCAATTACTAGCGGATGACTTAAATTAAAATCATCTAACCATGTTCTCATTTCTTTACTGTTTTCCATATTCTTTTGTTGTCGGTTGTCAGTTGTTTGTTATCGGTTTTGCAACCGATAACAGACAACTGACAACAATTTTATTTTAATATTTCTTTAATTCTATTGGTATTCTGCATTTCGTTATAAACTTCTTCGAAATTATCATTTTCTAACAATTCCTTAAAATGCGTTAAATTCTGAATGTACTCTTCTAACGATTTAATTACTTGCTTTTTGTTTTGTTTAAAAATTGGTGTCCACATCGCTGGCGAACTTTTGGCTAATCGTACTGTGCTTTCAAATCCTGATCCAGCCATATCAAAAATATCTTGTTCGTCTTTTTCTTTCTCAATCACTGTTTTTCCTAACATAAATGAACTTATGTGCGACAAATGCGAAACATAAGTAATGTGTTTGTCATGCGATTTTGGATCCATATATCGAATTCGCATTCCGAGCTTTTTAAACAAATTCATTGCTTTTTCTTGTAATTTGAAAGTAGTTTTTTCAACTTCACAAATAATATTTGTTTTTCCTTCGAATAAACCTTTTATTGCAGCTTTTGGACCAGAAAATTCTGTTCCAGCAATTGGATGACAAGCCATGAAATTTTTTCTTTTTAGATGATTTTGAACTGATTCACAAATAGGATGTTTTGTTGAACCAACATCAAAAACCAAGGTTTGCTCTCCGATTTTATCCAAAATATCTGGCAAAATTACTAAAGCTACATCAACTGGCACAGAAACGATAACTAAATCTGCATTAATTAAATCATTTTCATTTGCTTTTTGGTCGATAATACCAAGATTTAGTGCTTCATCCAAATGCTTTTCGTTGGCATCAATTCCTAAAATTGTTGCGTTATCATAAATTGATTTTATGTCTAATGCCATTGATCCGCCGATTAATCCTATTCCTATTATAAATACTTTCATAAATTTTTATTTTTCAATATCAATGTCAATTGCAAATTTCAATCAAAATGACAATTTCAAATTGCTATTGATTTTTGAATTTGATTTTTGCAATTGTCATTGAAATCTTTTTATTGCTATTAAAATATCTTCTTCTTTTATACATAAAGAAAATCGAATGTAACCTTCGCCATTACTGCCAAAAACGGTTCCTGGTGTTAGGAAAATGTGTTTTTCATATAATAAATTATCGACGAATTCTTCCGAATTATATCCGATTGGTAATTTTGCCCAAACAAACAATCCAACCAAATTTTTATCAAATGTACATTCTAATTTTTCTGCTAATTGAAAGATTAAATTTCGTCGTTTTGTATAAATTTCATTCTGATTTTGGAACCAGTCTTTATTTAATTTTAACGCTGCAATCGCACCTTTTTGAATTCCGTAGAACATTCCCGAATCCATGTTGCTTTTTACTTTTAAAATGGCATCAATAAAATTAGAACTTCCCAAAACCATTCCTACGCGCCAACCAGCCATATTGAAAGTTTTGCTTAAAGAATTCAACTCTAATGCAATATCTTTTGCACCATTAATTTGGAAAATAGACAACGGATTATTGTTTAAAACAAAACTGTACGGATTATCATTTACAATTAAAATATTGTGCTTTTTTCCAAAATCGATTAATTTTTGATACAATTCTAAAGTTGCATTTGCTCCAGTTGGCATGTGTGGATAACTAACCCACATTAATTTAACATTAGACAAATCGGTTTTTTCTAATTTTTCAAAGTCAGGTTGCCAATTATTGTATTCTTTTAAATCGTAATAAACTGCTTTTGCCTGAACTAATTCGGTTACAGAAGCATAAGTTGGATAACCAGGATTGGGAATTAAAACATCATCGCCTTCGTTTAAAAAAGCTAATGAAATGTGCATAATTCCTTCTTTAGAACCCATTAAAGGTAAAATTTCTGAGTTTGAATTTAAATTGACTTTAAAATTAGTTTCATAAAAATCAGCAATGGCTACACGCAATTCTGGCAAACCTTGATAGCTTTGATATTCGTGTGCTTTTTCATCAAACATTGCATTTTTATTTGCTTCTATTACGGATAAATGTGGTGCCAAATCTGGACTTCCAATTCCCATATTGATGATTGGTTTTCCTTCGGAAAGGAGTTGTTTTACTTCTTTCAATTTTCTTGAGAAGTAGTATTCTTGAACGGTTTCTAATCTTTTTGCTGTTGTAATCATATTTATACACGAATTACACGAATTCATACTTTTAAAAATTTCACTAATTATGTTTAATTATTATTATTTCTGCAACAGATTCAACGGATTTTACAGATTTTCACAAATTGAATTTTGATATTGAAATTGAAATTGACCTTTGAAATTGTTATTGCTTTTTGCTCTTGTATTCACCTAAAACTTTAAAATGATTGGTCATTATTTGTAAAATTTTGGTTGCTTTTTCATAATGTTTGTACTTTTCAAAAACAACATCTACAAAGAATGAATATTGAAAAGGTGTTTCCATTATTGGCATCGATTGGATTTTGGTTAAGTTTAATTTGCAATTAGTCATCACATTTAAAACTGTTGCCAAACTTCCTGGCATATCGTCTAATTCAAATTTAATTGATGCTTTATTAATTTCATTCTTATTTATTTGACTTTCTTCTTTACTTAAAATAAAAAATCGAGTCATATTATTATTTACTGTTTGAATTTCTGGAGCAATTATATTTAAATTGTATAATTCTGCTGCTACTTTACTTCCAATGGCAGCGATACCTTTTAATTGATTTTGATGAATTCTTCTTGCTGTTTCGGCTGTATCTTTATCTTCCACTAATTTAATATGCGGATATTTTTTCAGGAAATCCATACATTGCAACAATGCCATTGGATGGGAATGTACTTCTTGAATTTTATCTAAATTTTGTCCGTTTAATACCATTAGATTCTGAATTATATCCAAATAATACTCACCAATAATATGCAAATTATTCTTATCAATTAACGCATAATTTGGAATAATTGAACCTGCAATAGAGTTTTCAATTGCCATCACAGCTAATTGTGATTGATTGCTTACTAAACTATCAACTAATGTTTCAAAAGACAAACACTCATCAAGCTCAATAGTTTGCTGAAAATATTCCAAAGCAACTTGAT
>JAYTPS010000012.1:0-5721 GCA_043747155.1 Flavobacterium sp.
ATAGATTTAGAATTATTTTTATAAGAAACTGTTGTAGAATCTGGTAAAAATAATTTTATTTTATTGTTATAACTAGTTATGTTTCTGGTATAAAAATCGATTTTATTGTTTTGAGAATTTACATAATATTTATTCAAAATAAATCCTAATGTAATACCGATGATTAATGCAATAAAAATGTTTCTAGTTAAATTTGATTTTTTGTTTTCCATTGAAATTTTAATTTTTACAGTATTTTGGAATTCCTTAAATGGTATTATGTACTTTATTCATTAAATAAAAATCGGCCAAAACTATTGCTGCCATTGCTTCTACAATAGGAACTGCTCTTGGCACAACACAAGGATCGTGTCTTCCTTTTCCTTGTTGCTCGATAATTTCATTAAAATTGGTTAGTACTTCTTGTTTTTGAATTAAAGTAGCAACTGGTTTAAAAGCAACTCTAAAATAAATGTCCATACCATTAGAAATTCCTCCTTGAATTCCACCAGAAAGATTGGTTTTGGTAGTTCCATCTTCGTTATATAAATCATTATGTTCGCTGCCTTTCATTTTTGCGCCACAAAATCCACTTCCAAATTCAAATCCTTTTACAGCATTTATTGATAACATAGCTTTGCCAAGTTCAGCATGCAATTTATCAAAAACTGGTTCGCCCAAACCGATTGGCACATTTTGTATAACACAAGTTATTGTTCCGCCAACGGTATCTCCATCTTTTTTTATTTGTTTGATGTAATTTTCCATTTTTTGGGCTATAGCCAAATCCGGACAACGAACAGCATTAGTTTCTATTACTGAAAAATCTAAATCTTGATAAGGTTTATCAATAAAAATTTCGCCTACAGAAGACACAAATGCATTAATTTTAATAGTATTTAAAAATTGCTTAGCGATTGCTCCTGCTACTACTCTACATGCTGTTTCTCTAGCAGAACTTCTTCCACCACCACGATAATCTCGAATACCATACTTTTTTTCATACACATAATCTGCATGGCTTGGACGATAAGAATCTTTTATATGAGAATAATCGTCCAATTTTTGGTTTGTATTTGGTATTAGAAAACCAATTGGCGTTCCTGTAGTTTTCCCTTCAAATAATCCAGATAAAAATTGTACTTCATCTTCTTCTTTTCTTTGAGTTACAATAGAAGATTGACCAGGTTTTCTTCGCTGCATTTCTTTTTGAATTGCTTCAAAATTTAATTTCAATCCTGCAGGACAACCATCAATGATACCGCCAATTGCTTCACCATGAGATTCTCCAAATGTTGTTATTTTATATAAAGTTCCGTAGCTATTTCCAGCCATTAGTATTTGTTTTGAACAAATATAGTAGTTTAGTTTAAAAGTTTATTAATCTAATTCTAATAATTTAATTAAAAGTTAGCAAGATAAATTTAAAAAATGATTTTTTAATTATTAGTTTTTTTTTACTTAATTTGTAAAAAAATATTTTAAAAATATGAAAACAAACTTTATTAAATTTCTAGGACTAATTACGCTAATTAGTTTTTCTTCTTGCTCGTCTGACAGTAACGCAAATAGTGATGGTGACGCAACAACTTACCTTCCTTTAAGTTCTGCAAATTATTGGACATATGATGTTGTGGCACAAGACATACCTAGTAGAGATTCAATTTATGTTGGAAATGATACTTTAATTAGTGCTATTACCTATAAAAAAATGAAAACTTTAAATCTTCCTAGCGGATTTTTTTCAAGTTCATTAAGAAATAACGGATTGAGAGTTGATGGAACTGCAATAAAAATGACTGGTGCTGCAACATTCGATTTTGGATTGGGTACACCAATTAGTATTTCATTATCAGATTTTATTCTTTTAAAACAAAACGGAACCGTAAATGAACAATTAAGTTCTGTAAATGGAACCTTTTCTCAAACAGTTTCTGGCTATCCTTTAGATTTTACTTACACTTTAAAATCTGTAAGCGATGTTGATTTACCAACTTATACTTCTCCAAACGGTGATGCGTATACAGATGTTAAAAAAAGTAAAGTTATTTTAAATTTAAAAATTACTACTACTCAAACAGTTGGTGGTTTTCCAATAACAATAAATATTTTGGCTCCGCAAGACGTTGTTACTTCAACACAATACTATTCTAAAAATATTGGAATGGTTTATACAAATACTAATATAACTTACACATTACAAGATATTCCAGGTGTAACATTGCCAATCCCACAAAGCGGAAATCAAACTCAAGAAGAATATTTGGATACGTATATAGTAAATTAATAAGTAAAATATAATAAATTTAGTTTTTTCAAGTTTTAAATAATTATGTAACAAATTGTTAAAATTCTGTAATTTAAAATATGTTAAATTATAGGTAATTTGCATAACTAATTTAAATATAAAACAAAAATGAAAAAACTTATTTTATCTGCTTTTATGCTACTTGGTATAGCAATTAGCGCACAGGCACAGGACATTTCAAAAAACGCTTTAGGATTACGTTTGGGTGATAATGATGGATTTGGTGGAGAAATTTCTTACCAACGAAGATTAAGCGGAAACAACAGATTAGAACTTGATTTAGGTTTTCGTAACAGCCGAAATGTTGATGCTTTTAAACTTACTGGTATTTACCAATGGGTTTGGAATATTGAAGGTGGCTTTAATTGGTATGCTGGAGTTGGTGGAGGTTTAGGAAGCTGGAGTTATGACTACAACAATGGCAATCAAAATTATAAAGATAATGGAACATTTGTATTTGTTGCTGGAGATTTAGGTATTGAATATAATTTTAAAGAAGTGCCTATTCAATTAGCTTTAGATATTAGACCTGAATTATATTTTAATTCTGATGATTATAGAGAAGATAATTTTGGTCCAGATTTAGCATTAGCAATTAGATATAGATTCTAAGCAAATAAAAAAACGTAAAAATATAAAATGCCTCAAAAAGTTATAGACTATTTGAGGCATTTTTTTTTAATAATACTACTCTAACATAAAACTCACAGAAACGTTACAAATAACTTGAATTTCACCAACAGCAAGAGTTTCTTGAGGTGCACCAGCAGATGCATCTTCTGCCATTGCCATAGTTTTATACATTGGTTGCGGCTGAAAATAATTAGTTGGATTATCAGTAATTAAAATTGCCTTCCCAACCTTTTGATTTAAAACTGATACATAATCTTCGGCTTTCTTTTTAGCATCTCTAATAGCAGCTTTTCTAGCATCAGATTTGTGATCTTCAATTTTCGATGATTTGAATTCAATATTACTAATATTGTTTATTCCGTTATCGACCAAACCCATCATTAATGCATCATATTTAGACACATCTTTCAATAAAATACAAATATTTTGTGACGCTTGATAATTGTATTTCTTTTTATCGTAGTCATAATTTCTATTTAAAGTAACATTGGTCGTTTGAAAATCGGAAACTGGAATTCCAAATTTCTTGATAAACTTAACAATTTTATCTACTTTTTCATCATTAAGTTTTTTAACTTCCTGAGCATCTTTACCAAGATTTTCTATACCAAAATTTATTTCAACTTGGTCTGGTTTAACTTTAATTTTTCCTTCGCCAGTAACCGATACTTGCGGAATTTGCTTTTGTTCTTGTGCTTGTGACATAGTTGCAAATAATGTTAATGCAATTAATACTAATTTTTTCATACTGTGTATATTTAAATTTAATTTATAATTTCAAAAGTTGTGCCAATTATATTTTTCCCTGTTTTGCCATAACAAATAAAATTACAATTGGAATTGCTAAAATAATAACTGTGGATAAATTACTTGTAAACAAAGTTGGAGCTTCTAACAAAGTAATTAAATAACCACCAATTGCTCCTCCAAAATGTGCTGTGTGACCAATATTATCATTTTTAGCTTTCATGCCATAAATAGAATAAAGTAAATAAATTATTCCAAATAAATATCCAGGTATAAAACCATAAATCATTATTCTTGGTTCTAATAATATTGCCGAATAAACAATACCTGTTACTGCTCCAGATGCACCAACTGCTCTATAACTATAATCTTCTTTATGAAAAATCATTGTTAATAAGCTTCCAAAAATTAAACTTGCACTATAAATAATAAGAAATGGAATATTACCAAGATAATTATATACATAAGGTGCAAAAAAATACAATGTTAGCATATTGAAAGCCAAATGTGGAATGTCAGCATGTAAAAAAGCCGAAGAAATCATTCTTATTTGTTCACCAGAACGAATACTTCCAACATGAAATTCATATTTTCTCATAAAAGAGAAATCATCTAAACCTTTTAAACTAATAATAACATTGGCAGCAATAATACCAATTAGAAAAATATTCATATCCATAAAAAATAATTTCAGTAAAAATAAGAATTGTTCTAAGCATTTGTCAAACAAAAACAATAAAATTACATTTAAATGTATATTTGCATAAAAAAAAGCATGCAATTTTTATTATTTATACTTTTATATCCAATTCTTTGGTTAATTTCTATACTTCCATTTAGAATTTTATACCAACTATCAGATGGAATATATGTAATAGTTTACAGCATATTTGGATACCGAAAAAAAACCGTTAGAGCCAATATTGCAATGGCTTTGCCTCATTTATCATTGAAAGAAAGAATAAAAATAGAAAAAAAATTCTATTCACATTTGTGCGATATGTTTCTTGAAATGATTAAAACTATGTCGCTTACTCAAAAACAAATTGATGAACGATTTAAATTTTCAAACTTAGAAGTTTATTTAGAATTAGAAAAAAAAGGAAAAAGTATTGCTTTAGTTTGTGCCCATTATGCTAGTTATGAATGGGTTTTAAGCATGAATAATTATATCACTTTTAAAGGTTACGGAATTTATAAAAAAATTGCAAATGACTATTTTGATAAATTAGTTCGAGATATTCGTTCTAAATTTAAAGCTTATTTAATCACTACCAAAGAAACAAAATCAACCATAGAAGATAATGCAAAAAATGGAGTTTTAGCAGTTTATGGTTTTGCAAGTGATCAAACTCCAAGAATGTCTAAAAATTTAAACTGGTATCATTTTATGGGAATAGAAACGCCTATTCATGTTGGTGCTGAGTCTTTGGCAAAAAGATATGATTTGAATGTTATATTCTTGAGAACAAAAAAGTTAAAACGTGGTTATTATGAAGCTAGCTTTGAGGTTATGACAGAAGACATAAAAACAATAGATGATTATAAATTATCGGAAGCGTTTATGGCAAA
The DNA here is from genome assembly GCA_043747155.1 of Flavobacterium sp. Classification (GTDB taxonomy): domain Bacteria; phylum Bacteroidota; class Bacteroidia; order Flavobacteriales; family Flavobacteriaceae; genus Flavobacterium. Next base: position 5,240 of record JAYTPS010000012.1, read on the forward strand.
AGTTGAACAACAAATAAATGAACAACCTGAATTTTATTTATGGACTCATAAACGATGGAAACACAAAAAGCAGAATTAAACCCTTCCTTTTAGTGAATTAAAAACCCATGCATTAGCCAAAAAACCAACTCCAGTTGCGCCAAAACCCCAACCAGCAGTTTCGTCATACCTAAAAGCAGCAAGTGCAATTAGTGTTAAACCCATTATTATCATTATTAATGTTGCCCAGCCAAAAACTGTGTTTTTATTCATTCCCATACTTTTTTCAATTTAATTGTTTTTTTAGACCTACAAATATCGCTAATATTGATTAAATATTACAATTTATTTACTTTAACCTAATTGATTGAATTACAAATATAGTTGCTCCAAATAAATTAATAATTATATCCTTCAAATCATTTTCTTTTAGTAATAATAATTGTGAATTTTCAAAAAAATTCTGAAAAAACTCATTCAATAATCCAATAAAATTAAAGCCA
>JAYTPS010000013.1:0-7469 GCA_043747155.1 Flavobacterium sp.
TTTTAGCTGTTGGTCCGCAATTTCCTCTAACCCAAATATAATAAAATGTGCTTGGAATTAAAGAAATTAAGTTGGCAGTATTAATTCCAAAACCAACTGAACCAGTTGGAACAGTTGCAGCACTTGGTGGTGTACTAGAAGTAGAAATAAAATATTCATATCCATTTGAAGGTTCTGGTGCTGCTGCTGTCCATGAAATTGTGGCAGTTGTAGCTGCAATATTTGATATTGTTATGTCTATAGGTTCAAAACAATTTGGCGATGGAATTACACTAATATCATCTATTGCTATATGCGTTTGATTAGCATTACTATATCCATAAAAACCAATATAAAATACTCCAGAAGAAACAGCAACAAAATCAGATGTTGCTAATTGATATACTGAATTATTAATGTTGGTTAAATCAAGTAATGTTTCAGTCATTGCAATTTCTGACTGTGCATTTCCTAACCTAACTCTAAGATTTTCTGTTGTAGCAGCTAAAGTTCCTGTATTATATTTAAAATTCAATCTATAGGAAGTTCCTGCAACTAAATTTAATCCTGGCATAAAAAACCAATCGTTCATTGCGGTTGTAGCCGATGCACTTTTTCTCATCAATAAAGATATTGGTGCTGATGCAGCATTAATTGATTGCGTTTCCCACTGAACACCATCTAAATTTGAATCTACTCGGGTGTAACAAGTTGGAATAATATTTAATGCAAAAGAATTAAAGTTTTGAGAATATGGAATTGTATAATAACCACAAGTAGTAGTAGCTGACACAATGTTGCTATTTAAAATACATCCTGGACCAATTGCTCTTACTCTATAATAGTATAAAGTTGTTGGCAATAGTCCTGAAACATTATACGAAGTTACTAATCCTACTGAAAGATTTGAAAAAGCAGGAAGTATTGCTGTAAAAGTATTGTTAGTAGAAACATCTATTCTATAATCTGTTGCTCCAATTACAGTTGACCATGATGCTGTAAAATCATTTCCTCCAATACTAACTGGCAGTGGTGTAACCGCAACTGTTGGAGTAAAACAGGTTGTAGCACTTGCAGTAAGTATACTTGTCATATTGTAAAAAGGTGCACCGGTACATATATCATTATAAGGAATTATCCAATAATAATAGGTTGTATTAAATAACAAACCTGTTTGGGTAAAAGTCGTACCTAAATTATTACCAACAACAAAGTAATTTCCATAAGTTGCTCCATTTGCATAGTACGTTCTATTTATAATATTTGTTATGGTTGGTGTAACGTTCAATGTACTTCTTAAAACTAAGTATTTAGATGGTGCAGGAGTTGCTGCTGTAAAACTATTACCAACAAATGAGTTATTTGTTATACTGGTTGCTCCAATAATTAAACTTGTCGGTAAAGCTGATGGTGTATTACATGCTAAAGCTGGAGTATAAATAAACTGTAACCCAAATTCTGGATAGGAATCATTTTTAGATTTTACATAAGTAGTTGCATTACCAAGTGAAGTTGCTCCTGCATTTCCCCAAACTTGACTACTTCCTTGTACTCTACTATTAACATTCCCTTGAGCAAAATCATTATTTAAACCTCTTATCCCTAATTGAACTGGAACATCTGTGGTTGCGGCTGCAGGAATTGTGCAATCACCATAGAAAAAAGTAATTATATTAGTAGTTTCAGATAATCTAATTTGAAAATCTAAATCTCCTGGGTAAGTAGTTACTCCTAATTTTCTATTAGCATCTGTCCATTGTATTACAAAAGTTCTATTTGGCGCAACACCAATAACATCATAAACTATATTAGAACCATTTGAAACAAGATTACAATTAAATGCCGAAGCAACTCCACTGTGATTAGTATTGTTAGCTATTGAAGCATAAGTTGTTGGTATTGGTTGTGTAATTCCAAAAGTGATAAATCCATTTGGACTTATAAAACAGCTAGTAAAAGGCAAATTATCATAAGTAAATGTAAATGGTATTGTTGCTTGAAAAGCAGATCCAGCTGTGAGATCGTCCCATGGAGAAGCATAAGCAACTGATGGAGATCCAGCTAAGGCAGTATAACCAGCATAGGATTGTGAAAATGAGTAAGCGTTTACTTGAGCCGAAACGCAATTAATTCCTAAAAAGGAAAAGATTATTATTAAAAAAGCAATTAATACTTTATTTTTTGAACTTTTTAGCATTAGTATAATTTGTTCTAAAGTTGGGATTTTCAAACAAAAACAATTCAATTTATAATCATAAACCATTGATAATAAATTAGATTAAAATAATTTAATTGATAAAAATACTATTTTAATCTTTTTAACATTTAACTTAATTGATGTTTTCGATGATATGTAATTTTTACCGACAAAATACACTGTAAACAAAAAAACCATTCATTTCTGAATGGTTTTTATTACAAAATAAATTAGCTTAATTTATTACTTTCTTAGTTATTTTAACTCCATCAATAGAGGTAATTTGAACAATTAAAACTTGATTAGTTTTACCTACTTTCAAACTAGATTCTGATGCGTTTATATTAGATTTTGACACTAACAATCTTCCTCTAATATCAAATATTTTTACAGAATCCATAACAACGTTTCCTGAATTAATGTTAACTTCATTATTTTGGTTATAAACAATTACATTATTAAGATTTGGATTTTCAACTCCTAAAGCTGTTTGATAAACAATTTCAAAACGATTAGTATATGTTCCAGCATCTGACGTAAATGAATAGCTTCCTGAATTTAAATCATGATAAGTATTTGTAACATTATCTTTAACATAAATTGGTTGTGTTCCAGCTGTAAATAATCCAGTAGTATTATTTAATGATATTGAATAAGTTCCAGCTTCCATAACCTTAAATGATAAAGGAACAACATCTGTATTTGTAAATTCTGGTCGACCTTGAATAGTGTACTCATCTAAACCAATTAAACTTGTTAGATAAAATTCAGGATTAATGTTTTTTCCATCAATTCCTCTATCAAATGCCAAAGTAGCATCAGCAGTATAACCAACAGCCATTTGACTGTATGCAGCTCCAACATTTAAGTTTAACCAAAATAAATTAGTTTCACTTAAAGTAGCATTTGCCTCTGAAGTTCTAAAAAATTGTGCAGAATTTAAATTCCTTCTCATTGAATTGTTAAAACTCAAATTAGTTGCACTTGAAGAATTTACTATAAAACCTTGACCAATATTTACAACCCAATTTGATTCATTACCAGAAACAAAATATCCTGAACCAGTATCACCACCAAGAGCACCATTGGCAACATAAGCCATTTTTGTTAATGATGCATAAGAAGGTTGCGTATCATTATTGGTTTTTCTCCAGAAATATAATGTTCCATCAATATTAGTATTAGCATCTATAAAATTATGAACATTCAATCTTGATGGATAAGGATTACCAACTGCGTTAAAACCAGTAGCCATTGCATAAGTTTGGCTTCCATTGTTTGGAACACCATTAAATGTACCATTCCAAACTTGAGCAAAGGTTGGATGATTATTAGGCATTCTTATTAAATAACTTTTTGCACTAGAAAACCAAGTTGTAGTTGGAACAACAGATACATATAAATTATTTGATGGATTGTACTCATAAAAACGATTCAAGAGAGTTAAAGGAGAGAAATTATTTAATGTTTGAACTCCTACAACAGCTGTCAAAGGTGAAGACCATAAGGTATAATCTTGACGTTTTAAAGCAGAACTATTGCGTTTTAAAATAATATTTCCAGAGTTTGCAGCTGATGAACTTTGCATTAAATTAGCATTATTATTCAATGTGAAACTTCCTGAAGAAACAGTTAAAGCTCCATATAAATTAACATCAATATTAGAATCTACTGATACAATTGCATTGTTAGAAACTGTAATAGTACATGCATTAAAATCAGAAGCAATTACATAATTTGCATTAAAAATAACAGTTGATGAACTTGATGGTGATCCATTTGTCCATTCACCTCCATTAGAGGCAACCCAAGTTGTTGAACTTCCTAAAGTAATTGTTGAACTATCAATTAAAGTTGCAGAACAACTACCATAATTTACAGAAATTAAGTTTAATGTTTGAGTCATAGTAACATTGGAAATGCTTACTGTTGCAGTTCCACCAGTTAATGTAACAGTTGCAGACGCTCCACCATTAATATTATAAGTAACTATAGAACCACTAGTACCTGTTAAATTGAATATTGCATCACTTGAAGTACAAACTATTGGACCATTATTTCCTGATATACTTGCTGTTGGACTTGGATTAACAATTAATTGACCGTTTACGTTAGAAGTTCCATTCCAGAAACCTCCACCACTAATTGAATAACCTCCATATAACCATTCACATGTACCTTGACGGTATCTATATGTATAAAAATAAGTTCCACTTGTTGATGGTGTAAATGTATATTGATATTCATCATTGTTTACTCCACCACCACCAGGATTGAAAGTTGTTGAAGACCAGCTTGTCCAAGTTGAAGGATCGGAATCAGTAGTATTATACCCAAATTCAGCAGTTATTCCTGTGCCTTGTAATCCTGCTCCAGGAGTAACTCCCACTTGATAAACTTGACCATAAACAGTTAAAGAATTTCCATTACATATAGATGCTGTTCCAGGAAATTGTAAATTAACATAAGTTGGTTGTGCAATAGTATTTATTGTAAAACTTATTTCTTGTGGCGCACCACAATCTCCTGTTATTCTTGCATAATAAGTGCCTGAACCTACAATAATTGTTGGAGTTGAACCTAAGTTTGTTCCAGTTCCGTTTGAACCTGTCCACCATGTTAAAATAACATTTGTACCTGCAACACCATTTGCTGTAAGTATAGCTGTAGCGTTAGAGCATATTGGATTAGCTGATGAAGTTATTGACGTTATAGAAACATTAGTTTTCACAGTTAATACAGCAACGTTAGATGTTACAACTGGACCACAATTTCCTGAAACTTCAACAGTGTAATTTCCTGAATCAGATGGCAAAGCAGAAGCAATTGTTAAAGATGCATTTGTTGCAGAACCAATTAAAACTCCATTTTTATACCATTGATAAGTAAACGTTGAAGAATTTCCTCCAATTACTGATAATGTTACTGACATTCCTTCACATACAGTTTGGGATACTGGATGTGTTAAAATTGTAGCATTAGTATTCACTGTTATTGTTAATGTAGTAACAGTAGCACATTGACCAGATGTTGGTGTAAATGTGTAAGTCGTAGTTACGGTATTATTTAAACTTGGAGACCAAGTTCCTGTTATTCCATTATTAGATGTTGTTGGCAATGCAGATAATGTATCGCCAGAACAAATTGGAGCATAAGCCGTAAATGTTGGTGTAACATTTGGATTTACTGTAATTATTAACGTAGTACTTGCTGCACATTGACCTGAATTTGGCGTGAATGTGTAAGTAGTTGTTGCAGTATTGTTTAAAATTGGACTCCATGTTCCTGTAATACCATTATTTGAAGTAGATGGTAATCCTGGTAAAGTATCACCAGAACATATTGCTGAATAAGCTGTAAATGTTGGTATAACATTTGGATTTACAGTAATTGTTAATGTTGCACTAGTTGCACATTGCCCAGATGTAGGTGTAAAAGTGTAAGTTGTAGTTGCTGTATTGTTTAAACTTGGCGACCAAGTTCCAGTAATTCCATTATTAGATGTTGTTGGTAATGCTGATAAAGTATCGCCTGAACATATTGGAGAATACGCTGTAAATGTTGGTGTAACATTTGGATTTACAATTAATTGTCCATTAACATTAGAAGTTCCATTCCAAAAACCACCACCAGATGCTGAATACCCACCATATAACCAATCACAACTTCCTTGACGGTATCTAAAAGTATAATAATAAGTTCCGCTTGTTGGTGGATTAAATGTATGTTGGTATTCGTCATTATTGCCTACTTGTGCATTAAATGTTGTTGCATTCCATGATGTCCAAGTTGATGGATCAGTATTGCTAGAATTATAACCAAATTCTGCTGTAATTCCAGTACCCGCACCAGCAGCTTCTGTTACTCCAACTTGATACACTTGTCCGTAAGCAGTTAAACTTCCTGTTTGACAAATTGTACTAGATCCAGGAAATTGTAAATTAGCATAAGTTGGAACTGCAATGGTATTTATTGTAAAATTAACTTCTTGTGGTGTGCCACAATCGCCTGTTACTCTTGCATAATAAGTTCCTGGACCAAAAGTAATTGTTGGTGTGTTACCTAAATTAGATCCAGATCCACCAGATCCAGTCCACCAAGTTAATATTGCGTTGGTTCCTACTACTCCATTTGCTGTAAGAGTTGCTGTTGCACCAGCACAAATTGGATTTGCTGATGAGGTTACAGACGTTATTCCGACATTGGTTTTGACTGTTAATGTAGCAACTGCTGATGTTACAACTGGACCACAATCGCCTAAAACCTCAACTGTGTAATTAGCAGTATCAGTAGGTAAAGAAGATGCAAAAGTTAAAGTAGCATTTGTAGCACCGCTGATTGAAACACCATTTTTAAACCATTGATATAAAAAAGTTGCAGAATTTGCACCAACAACTGATAATGTTACGGATGTTCCTTGACAAACTGTTTGAGAAATTGGTTGCGTCGCAATTGATGCATTAGGTTTTCTAGTAACAGTAACGTTAGCGTTTTTAGAACATGTAACTAAAGTCGCAGTAGCTGTATAGATTAAAGTAGATATTGATTTAGAATAAACTGTATTTGTTGCTGTTCCAGTATATGATAATGTTGCACCAGCATCTGTAAATAAATCTGTTGTTGGTGACCATGTAATTGGTGCAGAACTAAAACTTCCTAAAATCATTGTTGGTCTGCTAGAACTTGTTGCTCCACCTGTATTAACTGTACATGCAGTAGATCCTGAATTTGTTGAGGTACTTGTAAATGAAGTTGTAGAAACATTTACCGTTGATGCCGTACCACCAGATGCTGTATGGCAAATATTTATAACAATATTTGAAGTACCATCCCAAGCAAAAGGTGTTGAAAAAGTATGCAAGTTAGCTCCAAGAACTGCGGTGTAAGAATTTGAAAATACTGTTGTAAAAGTTGGCGTTAAAAATGTCCCGGTTAAAACAGTTGTAGAAGTATTTCCTAATTTTATTTCATAATTTGACATTAATCCGCTACCAGCAGAAGTTGTATTAAATGTTAATGAGGTAATATTTGTAGCAGCATTAATTCCAGCAGCATTAAGTTCAGCTTTAGTTATTAAATATTGCATTCTCGCATTTGTAGTAACTGATTGTCTGTATGGTGTATTTGCTGTAGTTGAACTACCAGAAGAAACTCCAATATTAAAACTTCCTGACGATTGAGAACTAGCAGTTAAAGTTGCAATATCATTTTGACAAACTGAAACACTTGGTGAAATAGTAACATTAGCAGGTGTTGGATTTACAACAACTGTGATTGATTGAGTTGTATTTTC
>JAYTPS010000014.1:0-3529 GCA_043747155.1 Flavobacterium sp.
TCCGATAGTGTAAAAAGATCTAATTATAAAAAAATTAAATTAGGATTCACTGACGTATCAAATTTGATTCACCGTGAAATATTAGTTGGTTTTATGAATCAAAACGCATCAGAAAATCTTGATTATGGATATGATGGAGAACAAATTGACACTCAAAACAATGATATATACTTTATTGTAAATAATAAAAAATTAAATATTCAAGGACTTGGGAACTTTAATTTAAATACTATTATTCCGTTAGGTATTAAAATTGGAACAACTGGTATTGTTGAGATAAGAACAGATAGTTTAGAGAATTTCAATAGTCAAGAAACTATTTATATCTATGATAATCAAACTCATATTTACCATGAAATAAAAAATAGTATTGTTTCTTTAAATTTAAATCAAGGAACATATAATAATAGATTTTCCTTAAGATTTTTCAATAACAATGAGTTTACTAAAACATCATTATCAACTACAAATATTAAAGCCACAATTAGCAATAATAAATTTTCTTTTGAAAATTTAAACAGTTTAAAATCTGTTGCATTGTATAATTTATTAGGACAAAAAGTAAATGTATGGAGTGTTTTAAATATAGAAGAGAGTATACTTGTTTATGATGTTTCCAACCTTTCAAATGAAACTTATATTGCAAAATTTACATTTGAGTCTTATGAAATTACGAAAAAATTAATAAAAAATTAATTTTAAGTTTTAAAATATTTTATTACAAAAAATATTTAACTTTATACTTTCTTAAAGTAAACTACTATGACTATTTGCTATTGTGGTAATCATTTATCGTTTGAAGAATGTTGTAATCCTTATTTAAAAGGAATAAAGAAACCTGATACTGCTGAAGCACTAATGCGTTCTAGATATAGCGCTTTTGCAATTAAAAATGCTGACTATTTATTAGCAACAACTCATATTTCTACTCGAAAAAATCATAAAAAAAAAGACATATTACATTGGGCAGAAACTAATAAATGGACAAAATTAGAAATTCTAGAAACTACACAAAACTCTATAACTTTTAACGCATATTATTTAGACAATCATAAATTGCCTCAAATTCATTATGAAAAATCTGAATTTATTTTTGAAAATGGAAATTGGTTTTATGTTGATGGTGAGTTTTAATTAGTTTGTTTTTTATAAATTTTATTAATAAAAAATTTATTTAATTTAGTATAAATAACTTTTTCTATCAAATAAGAAAATACAAAACAAACTGTAAAATAAATACAATATCTTATAAAAATATTTTCTATTATAGAATCAAGATAACTAGCATGTATGATTAGAAAAAAGTGCGAAATATAAATTCCAAAAGAAATAGAAGCAATAGATTCAAACCAACCAAAAGTGATGTTAAAGCCAAACCATTTTAGTTTTTTCCAGAGTAAAGCACCAATTATTATTATAAATGCAAAAGCAAAATGCCTAAATTCTAGCCAAGGATGAACGCCTACAATACCTTGAAGCTTTTGAATATTAGTTTTTTCTTGTATAATAATATTAAAAAATAGAATTAAAGTGCAAGCCAAAAGTGCAATTAATGGAAAAAATAATGTCCTAAAATTGATGTCTGTTTTGTTTAAATATAATTTTGCCATATCAACACCAATCCACCAAATTACTAGATACATTAATTCTCTATTTATAAAGTTTGGATAAAAAAGATAAGAAATTGCGGCTAAAATACCTAGTCCATAAACAATTAACGAACTATTTTTATTAAAATTCTTGTAGATAAATATAAAAATAAAATAAAACCACCACTCATAGGATAACGACCAAAGCGGACCATTATTTAAAAAAGGATCAAATAAAACATTTGGTTTAATCTCAGATGCATCTTGCAACATAAAAATATTTCCTAAAAGTGTTTTCCAATCTAAAGCCAGTAGATTATCTGAACTATAACTAATTAAAAAATAACTTGTTATATAAACTAAAATCAACGGAATATAGATTCTAAAAAATCTCTTGAAAAAAAATAATTTTAACGATTTGTCCGATGATTTTTCAAAAGAGTAAGAAATTACAAAGCCAGAAAGGACAAAAAATAAAATAACCGCTTCTTGACCAAAATGAAACAAGAATGAAAAGTTGACACCTCCAATAATCAATTCAGAAGAAAATAGATGATGAAAAACAACATATAAAGCTGCAAAACCTCTAACTGCTTCTAACTTTGATAATTTGTTTTTGTTGGAATTCTGTTTTAAATTCATACTTATTTAAAAGGTTTTGTTCTAAATACAAAGCTACACTTTTAAATTTGTAGTGCAAGTTTTAACTTTTTTTAGGTTTTAATTTTTTAAAAAATATTCCAAATATCTAAATATAAAAAACGCCTTGTTAGTTAAAACAAGACGTATATAATTTATTCTTCTCTAGATTCGGCTTTAGTTTCTTCAACATCTTCATCTTCTTTAGGTCCTAAAAAATAAAGTGCTGCTCCAACAACTATTAAACCTATTTTTATAATCCAAGCGGTTGTGTCACCCCAATTATAAATCCACATTAATAATCGTGGAACTCTGTCTAAATAATTCATAACTACAGCTGCTATTCCAAGCAAAGCCATAATACTTCCAATTCTTTTCATAAATGTTGTTTTAAAAGGTTAATAGACATGCAATATATTAATTTTATTAAAACAGAATGCATTTCAATTAAAATTTACCTTCACAATAACCTGAAATAATTATAACAGAACCATTACTTATATTAACAGCTTCAATATTTTGAAATTCTAATTTAAATTTATCATTTCCTAAAGCGGTTACTTTTACAGAATATCCAGCCAAACTATAACTTATTGATCCTTTTACATAACTTCCTTGTGCAAAAAGCATAGTGCCTGTTTCTCCAATGCCAAATTCATAAGTTCCGCTTGGTGCACTACTTAAGGTTAAAGGATAATTTATTTTGAATGAAATGTTTTCATAGTTTGAATTTCCAATTGTACCTTTTAACAACGAAAAAATTAAAGCGCTTTCTCCTTCTATAGATGCAATACCGTTGGAAACGTTTACAGAATTTGGAACAAATGTCATTCCGTTAGCGATAATATTAGAATCAATAGTTTGATTAACATTAGTATCAGATGAACAACTTGCCAACATTGTAATTACTATTGTAAAAAGAAAAAGTATATTAGTTTTCATTGTTTTAATGATGTTAAAAGTGGTTTTAGAAGTTATTATTTTATAGTTTTACATGAAAGTTTTGGATTTAAATTAGACCTAACAGGTTTTAAAATCCTGTTAGGTCTAAAATAATACTACATATTCCTACGATACTGACCACCAACTTCAAACAAACCATTAGTAATTTGTCCTAACGAACAAACCTTTGTGGCTTCCATCAATAACGCAAAAAGATTTTCGTTTTTGATGGCTGCTGTTTGCAATAATTCTATTTGTTCAGTCGCCCATGGTCCGCCGCTGTGCCCCGGTCAGCGCGAACGGCAGGTCGAGCTTGGCCCGAAGGCTCCCGTCGCCCTGCAACGATTGCCCCACCCTCG
>JAYTPS010000015.1:0-8040 GCA_043747155.1 Flavobacterium sp.
GTTTTTTTAAAATACAAAACACAAACGTTGCTGTTGCCATTGAGTTAGCTGCATGTCCTGAAAAATAACTAAAAGTTTTACTGGTTTTTACAATTCTAATGATTGTATTTATTTCTAAATCATTACATGGTCGTAATCTTTTAAAACTATTTTTAAAAAGGTTTGCTGTTTGGTCGCAAATAAGAATTAAAATTGCAATAAAAAGAATAGAAATTAACAAATTTTTTAAACCAATTTTTTTATACATTAAATAAAAAACTAATAAAAATATTGGTGTCCAATTTATTTGATTTGTAATAATTAACCATAAACCATCAAAGGTTGGCGAACCCAAATTGTTTAAAAAAACAAACAATTCTTTATCAAGTTTGATTATTTTATCTAGCATTACATCTGGCGTTTTATTGGACCTGTTAAATCGTTGATATCTTCTTTAATTTTATCTAACGGATTAGATATATTGGAGTTTAAACTTTCTTTTACGTTATCAACTTCTTTAGTAAAAATAGAAGTAAAGTCATTCATTGAATTGTCAATTCCGTTAGCATCGGCACTTTTAGTAATTTCGCTTTTTATTTCATTAGTTGCATTTTTTAGTTGCGCCATGCCTTTTCCTAAGTTACGAGCTATAACAGGAATCTTATCTGAACCAAAAAGCATTAAGGCAATAAAAATGATAAATATTAATTCGCCACCACCAATTCCAAACATAATTTTTTATTTAAAGTGCAAAGTTACTAATCAAATTTAGATTTTACTTCTTGTTTTGGCCAAGTATTGTTAGTTGTATCAACATCGGCTGTTTCTTGTTTTGGATCGATTACAATTTTTATAACTTCTTTATTTGTTGCAAAAGTTCTATTGGCTTCTTTGTCGTTCATTCTCCATATTTGAGCTGGAAAATGATGTGTTTCTGTAGTTCCATCTTCAAATGTTAATTCTACAATTATAGGCATAACCAATTCTCCTGGCTTATCAAATGTTACTTGATAAAAATATTTTGGTGATTTTAATTTAGCTCTTTCTTCTGTCGAAAAATTTTGTTGAATATAATCTTCTAATGCTTTAGAGTTTTTAATATCAAATGGTTTGTTTAAATCTGCTTTAAAACTTTCACTTCCTTCGGCTACCATATAAACCATTGCTCCTTCTATTCTATTTCGTCTTCTTCTGGTTTTTAAAAAATTTTCGGTTTCTTTAGATGGTTCATTGCTTACAAAATATTTTTTTACTTCTTTTATTCCGATATCATTATAATCTGTTGTGTAAAACCAACCTCTCCAATACCAATCTAAATCAAATGCTGATGCATCTTCCATAGTTCTAAAAAAATCTTCTGGTGTTGGATGCTTAAATTTCCATCTGTTAGCATATGTTTTAAATGCATAATCAAACAGTTCTTTTCCCATAACAGTTTCACGAAGAATATTTAAAGCAGCAGCTGGTTTTCCGTAGGCATTATTTCCAAACTGGCGAATACTTTCAGAGTTTGACATTATTGGTTCTAAACCTTTTTGATCACCACTCATGTAAGGAACAATTAAATTTGCTGGTCCGCGATCTGCAGGAAAATCTTTATCCCATTCTTTCAACGCCATATATTCCATAAATGAATTTAATCCTTCATCCATCCAAGTCCATTGACGTTCATCAGAATTTACAATCATAGGAAAATAATTATGCCCAACTTCATGAACAATAACGCTAATCATTCCGTTTTTTACTCTGTCAGAATATTTTCCATCGGCATCTGGTCTTCCCCAATTCCAGCAAATCATTGGATATTCCATTCCTTGATCTTCGGCATTTATTGAAATTGCTTTTGGGTAAGGATAATCAAATGTGTGTGAAGAATAACTTTTTAATGTATGTGCAACAACTCTTGTAGAATATTCACCCCAAAGCGGATTTCCTTCTTTTGGATATAAAGAAATTGCCATAGTATTTCTTGATGGTAACTTTACAGCCATTGCATCATACATGAATTTTCTTGAAGTTGAAATTCCAAAATCTCGAACATTTGTTGCTTTAAATTTCCAAGTTTTTTTCTTGTCAGAAAATCCTTTTTCACTTGCTTCGGCTTCGGCTTGTGTAACAACTATAACTGGATTGTCAAATGTTTTTTCAGCCAACGTATAACGTGCTAATTGTGCTGCCGAAAAAACTTCATTTCTATTTAACAAATCGCCTGTTGCTTCAAGAATATGATCTGCTGGAACTGTAATATTTACTTGATAATCACCAAAAGCAAGTGCAAACTCTCCTGAACCCCAAAATTGCATGTTTTGCCAACCTTCAACATCACTATAAACTGCCATTCTTGGATAAAACTGTGCAATTACATACAAACGATTTCCGTCAGTAAATTGTTCATATCCAGAGCGACCACCATCAAGTCGATAATTATTTATATTATACCACCATTTTATTGAAAATGTAATTTTTTCGTTATGTTTTAATGGTGTTGCAAGTTCAATTCGCATCATTGTTTGGTTAATAGAATATTGAATTGGCTTACCTAAAGCGTCTTTTACATATTCTATATTAAAACCGCCATCAAAATCATCTTCAAGATATTTTCTAGAAAACCCTTTTGGGCTTGATGCTGGATCAGTAATATTACTTTCTACTAATGGCGAAAGTGATTTTCTTGATTGCTGATTTTGGTCTAGTTGCATCCAAAGATAATCTAACGATTCTTTAGCATTATTGGTATAAGTAACTGTTTCTTGACCATAAAGTTTTGTATTTTTATCGTCTAGTTCTAAATCTATTTTATAATCTGCTTTTTGTTGATAATATTCTGGTCCAGGTGCGCCAGATGCAGTTCTATACATATTTGGAGTTGCCAACAAATCGTACATTTGTTTAAATTTATCTGGATTTTTTTCACTCTTTGTAGTTGGTTTTTGAACCTCTTGTGCGAAAATAACACAAGGTAATACAAGTAATAAACTAAGAATCTGCTTCATATCTTTAAATTATTTGAAGCACTAAAAGTAATTGTTTTTTATAGAGTTTTTTGCATTTAAACTTATTTTAACATTCCTTTAATGTTTTCATTTGTTAGTAGTAAACTATGTTTTTCTCCATTAAAATTATATTGAATGATGTTTTGTTGCTCTAAATTTAATTCCATTAAACAATCATTAATTACTTCTAATTTAGTAATCTTAGAAACGTCTTTAATATTAAAATAACATATTAATATATTGTTTTCTAATTCTTTACTAAGATAATTAACTGGTTTTGAAACCCCATTTACTTTAATTAAAAATTTATCTGCAAAATATTTTTTCAGTAAACTGATGTCTTCAATAGATTCATTTTCTTCACCAATAAATGTTTTTTTTCGAAATTTTTTCTCCAAAGCATCATTTACATCATCAATGAAAAGTCGTGATGTTATTTGAATCATTTTCTTTTTATGCTCATAATTTATTTGATAAATTGACACGTAAAATTTATGTGTTGTCATTGAACACATACCGAAAAATAAAATAACTAAACATATAGTTTTTATTGATTTATTCATTTTTCAAATGTAAAAAAATTTAGTAAATTAATTTTTTATTCTTTCTAAATAATCTGATGCTGCAACTGTCATTAAAAAAGTTGCTAACGTTTTATTTTTATTTTGTAATGCTGCTGTAAATTTAGCATCATCCACTAAAAAATATTTAAATCCATTCACATAATCGGCAGGAATTTTTAAATTTTCTGTAAAATATTTATCATCAAACCATAAATTTATTTTTTCTAAAACAAAACCTTTTCGTTCTAAAACTAATGCTTTTTTTAGCATTAAAGTTCTTCCCGAAATACTATTTAATAATCCATCAATACTCATTCCTCCAAATGGAATTAATAAAGGACTATACCAATGTAATTCTTCGGCTGTTCTTAATTTTCTCTCAGCAGGTGTATATTTTTTTTGATTTTTAGAAAACAAACCTAATGAAACCGAATTTATGTTTTCAAATTCATTAATTTTTACTTCATCCAAATGTCGAATCTTAGTTTGAAGTTTTACAGTAAAAATTTTTCTTTCAAAATCTTCTTTTTTAAGTTTAATTTTAAAATCGTTAAATTGAATTGCTTTAAAAAGTAAGCTATCGCCAACTGCAACTTTTATTTCAAAATTGCCATCATAATCACTTGTAATTGTGGCATAGTTAGTAGTAAGATTAATTACATTAATACTTTGCAAATCATCATAATTTGCAACAACTTTTCCTTTCAATAAAAACTGTTTGTTTTGTGCATTTAAAAAATTTAATGTTAGAAAGAAGAGTGAAATTAGTTTGTAATATTTAAACATAAAGTTGGTTTTTTTAAAGTAAAAGTATTTTATTGTATTCTAAAAAATTAGCCAATACAATTGTAAATTTATGTTAATTATTAATTTGTAAATTTGATGAAAAATTAAAACAACTATTATATTTAATGAAAAATCTAATTATTGCAAGCACTTCAACGCTTCATGGTGGCGAATATTTAGAGTATTTGCTTCCAGTTTTAAAAAATCATTTTGCCAAGTGTCATACTATAGTTTTTATTCCATTTGCCCAACCTGGTGGAATGAGTTATGATGAATATACTGCTAGAGTTGCAACTGCTTTTTCGAAAATTGATAAAAAAGTTGTTGGCTTACATTCATTTGATTCGGCAAAAGATGCTATAGAAAAAGCAGAGGCAATTTTTGTAGGTGGTGGAAATACCTTTTTATTAGTTTCAAAATTATATGAAAACAATGTGATGGAAGTTTTGTCAAAATCTATTGAAAACGGAACACCATATTTGGGAAGTAGTGCTGGAAGTAATATTACTGGCTTAACTATGCAAACTACAAATGATATGCCAATTGTTTATCCTCCAAGTTTTAAAACATTGGGTGCAATTTCATTTAATTTGAATCCACATTTTCTTGATGTCGATTTGAAAAGCAAACACATGGGTGAAACTCGTGAGACAAGAATTAAAGAATTTCATGCTTTTAACTCGATTCCAGTTTTGGGATTGCGAGAAGGAAGTTGGCTTGACGTAAAAGGAGCTAAAGTTATTTTAAAAGGAAATTTTTCGGCAAGATTATTCAAACAAAATCAAAAACCAGAAGAAATTGCAACCGACACAGATTTGAGTTTTTTGGAATAATACTAAAAAGAAAAATCCTAAAACAACTAAGTTTTAGGATTTTTTAAAGAGCGAAAGACGAGGCTCGAACTCGCGACAACCAGCTTGGAAGGCTGGAGCTCTACCAACTGAGCTACTTTCGCATTATGTTACAAAACTTTAGATTCAATAATAGAACTTGTTTTTGTGGGTGCAAATATAAAGCTTTTGTTTTATTTGATGCAAGTTTTTTTTTAAATATTTTAGTGTAGAAAACATTTTACAAAATGATAAACTTATAATGGTTTTATTCTTAATTTGTTATCGTTTATTTGCAAAAGAAATTATATGATAAAGATTAACAAAATATCTTATATTGAAACTTATCCTATTCGTCATGCAATATTAAGAGCAGGAAAACCAATAGAAACATGTTTTTTTGAAGGTGATGATTTACCTACAACAACACATTTTGGATTGTTTGTTGATAAAAAAATAACCGGAGTTGTATCGATTTTTAAAAATAAAAACGATATATTTATCCACTCTAATCAATTGCAAATTAGAGGAATGGCAGTTTTAGAAGAAGCCCAAAAACTGGGTTATGGTAAGTTATTAATTTTAGAATGTGAGCGTTATGCAATATCTCTAAAAACCAACCTAATTTGGTTTAATGCAAGAGAAAAAGCCATCACATTTTATGAAAAACAAGATTACAAAAAACATGGCGATTCATTTAATATTGCCAATGTTGGAGTACATTTTTTAATGAAAAAAGAAACTAATTAACGTGCTTATGAATAAACTTTACTTTATTTTATTACTTATCGTTTTTAGTAGTTGCAAGAGAAATAATTCTAATTCTTCTGCAAATGCTTCTTTTATTGACTTTTCATTATTTGGAAATGATAAAATAAAAATAGATTCAACTTTAATAAATAAATCAACTGACACTACCTTTATTTCTTTTTATAAAAAAAACAATTATGAAACAGCTTGGGAATCTAAAAAAAATAGAGATTATATTTTAAATGAAATAAGTTTAGCCGAAAATGAAGGTTTAGAATCTAAAGATTATAACTATTTAAGTTTAAAAACATTTGAAGATAATTATAAAGATTTACCCGATTCATTACTAGTGAAATATGATTTATTATTAACAACTAGCAGTCAAAAATATATTAATCATATTAGTAAAGGAAAGCTTAATCCTAGAAAACTTTATGATGATTGGGATTTAAAAGACAAAAAAGTTGATGTCAATAAAATTTTATCACTTGGATTAAGTACTGATAATTTTGAAGTTTTAATTGAACAATGTAAACCACAACATGAAATTTACAAAAAACTTAAATCAATGCTAAAAACATTGAATGAATTTCCAAATGTGTATCCTGGATATATTGATGCAAAAGAAAAAATACTTCCCAATAAAAAAAACATTTTCGTTCCAATTGTAAAAAAACAATTAATGTATTGGCATGACATGAAAGAAAAAGACTCTATTTTATCTACAATGTATGATACAAAAACTCAAGAAGCAGTAAAAATTTTTCAGTCAAGACACGGATTAAAATCTGATGGAGTTATTGGAAAAAGTACCATTGAAGCGTTAAATTTTTCAAAAACTCAAAGAATTGAACAAGTTGTGGTAAATATGGAACGTTGGCGCTGGTTTTCAAGTGATTTTGGTAAACATTATTTACTTGTTAATATTCCAGATTACAGTATTGTAGCTGTAAAAGATAACTTGATAACACAATCACAAAAAGTTGTTGTAGGAAAAGACACTAGAAGAACACCGGTTTTAGAATCAAAAGTTTCTAATATTAACTTAAATCCTAACTGGACAGTTCCACCAACAATTTTAAAAGAAGATATTTTTCCAGCAGCCATAAAAAACAAAGCTGCGTTTAGAAAAAAAGGTTTAGTAGTTATGAATTATAAAAATCAGGAAATAAACCCTTATAAATGGACACTTGCAGATGCAAAGAAATACAAGTATGTTCAAAAACCTGGTCGAAACAACTCGTTAGGTTCTATGAAAATAAATTTTCCAAACAATCATTCCGTTTATCTTCACGACACCAATCATAGAGATTATTTTGTTTATACTTTTAGATCACTTAGTTCTGGATGCGTTAGATTAGAAAAACCATTAGAATTAGCTGCATATATTTTAAATGACTCAACCAAATGGTCATTAAACAGAATAAAGGACACAACAGATATTAATTATTATTTCAAATTACAAAAACAAAAACAACTTGAAATTGATAAAAAAAACGCCAAACTATTAGCCAAAAATGCTTCGTTAATAATAGAAAAAAAGACTTTTCCTAAACCTGAATTAAAAACAATTGTAATAAAAGTTAATGAAGATATTTTTATTCATCAATTATATTGGACAGCTTGGGAAAATAATGGCACACTTCAATTTAGAGAAGATATTTATTGTCTTGATGCAGATTTATATTCAAAATTAAGAAACTAATTTAGAAAAATTAGCATATTCTCTAGACGGAAAATAAATAAACAAACAAGATTTTTCCTTAATCGTTTGAATAATTTTTTTAGAAACTTCTAATGGTAATGCTGGACAACCATGGCTTTTTCCTAATCTATTATTGGCTTTTATAAAAGAATTACACACATAATTTGCACCATGAATTACTATTGCTCTTTGCCTTGCATTATTATTAATTCCAGATTCTAAACCATCTAATTTTAATGACAAACCATGTTTACCATTATAGGTTTCACCTGTTGTAAAAAATCCTAAACTACTTTTTAAAGATTCATTTTCGTTTGAAAATTTAGTAGCATAATCTTCACCAGAGTTTTTCCCGTGAGCAACAAGAGTATTAAATAAAATCTTGTTCTCTTTCATATCAATTACCCACAATCGATTGTGTTTAGAACTTTGTC
>JAYTPS010000016.1:0-8386 GCA_043747155.1 Flavobacterium sp.
AATACAATAATTATTAAAGAAGAGCCAAGAAGATCAGGCGTTAATATAAATATAGGTAGATAATTTATACTATTATGGCAGAAATTAAACCAGCTGAAATATCAGCAATATTAAAACAACAATTATCAGGTTTTGAATCTGGTGCATCATTAGAAGAAGTTGGTACTGTACTACAGGTTGGTGATGGTATCGCTCGTGTTTACGGATTGTCAAATGCTCAATATGGCGAATTAGTTCAGTTTGAAAACGGACTAGAAGCAATTGTATTAAACCTTGAAGAAGATAATGTTGGTGTGGTACTTTTAGGACCATCTACAGGAATTAGAGAAGGTTCAACTGTAAAACGTACACAACGTATTGCTTCTTTAAAAGTTGGAGAACAAATTGTAGGTCGTGTGGTAAATACACTTGGCGAACCAATTGATGGAAAAGGACCAATTGGTGGCGAACTTTTTGAAATGCCACTAGAAAGAAAAGCACCTGGAGTTATTTTTCGTCAACCAGTTACCGAACCATTACAAACCGGTATCAAAGCAGTAGATGCAATGATTCCTGTTGGTCGTGGACAACGTGAACTAGTTATTGGTGACCGTCAAACTGGTAAATCAACAGTTTGTATTGACACTATTTTAAATCAAAAAGAATTTTACGATGCTGGAAAACCAGTATTTTGTATTTATGTTGCAATTGGGCAAAAAGCTTCAACTGTAGCAGGAATTGCTAAAATGTTAGAAGAAAAAGGAGCAATGGCTTATACAGTAATTGTTGCTGCAAACGCTTCAGATCCAGCACCAATGCAAGTTTATGCACCAATGGCTGGAGCTGCAATTGGAGAATATTTTAGAGATTCTGGTCGTCCTGCATTAATTGTTTATGATGATTTATCTAAACAAGCAGTTGCTTACCGTGAAGTTTCTCTTTTATTAAGAAGACCACCAGGACGTGAAGCATATCCAGGAGACGTTTTTTACCTTCACTCACGTTTATTAGAAAGAGCTTGTAAAGTTATTGCTGATGACGATATTGCTAAAAACATGAACGATTTACCAGATACTTTAAAAGGTATTGTAAAAGGTGGTGGTTCATTAACAGCTTTACCAATTATTGAAACACAAGCAGGTGACGTTTCGGCATATATTCCAACTAACGTAATTTCGATTACAGACGGACAAATTTTCCTTGATGGAGATTTGTTTAACTCAGGAGTTCGTCCTGCAATTAACGTAGGTATTTCGGTATCTCGTGTTGGAGGAAATGCTCAAATTAAATCAATGAAAAAAGTTGCTGGAACATTAAAATTAGATCAAGCACAATTTCGTGAATTGGAAGCGTTTGCTAAATTTGGTTCAGATTTAGATGCAGTTACTTTAAACGTAATTGAAAAAGGAAGAAGAAATGTTGAAATCTTGAAACAAGGTTTAAACTCTCCATATACAGTTGAAGATCAAGTTGCTATTATTTATGCTGGTTCTAAAAATTTATTAAAAAGCGTTCCTGTAAACAAAGTTAAAGAATTCGAAAAAGATTTTATCGAATACCTAAACAACAAACACAGAGACACACTTGATGCTTTAAAAGCAGGTAAATTAGATGACAATATTACAGATGTTATCGAAAAAGCAGCTAAAGAATTATCAGCGAAATATAATTAATATAAGTGAAAAGTGAATAGTGATTAGTGAAGAGCTAATTACTTTTCACTTATTACTAATTACTAGAAAAAAATGGCAAATTTAAAGGAAATCCGTAATAGAATTACTTCCGTTTCATCTACGATGCAAATCACATCGGCTATGAAAATGGTTTCTGCTGCAAAGCTAAAAAAAGCACAAGATGCAATTACAGCAATGCGACCTTATGCCGAGAAATTAACCGAATTATTACAAAGTTTAAGCGCAACACTTGAAGGTGAAGTTGGTGGAAGTTTTACAGCTCAAAGACCAATAAACAAAGTATTGGTAGTTGCAATAACTTCAAACAGAGGTTTGTGTGGAGCTTTTAATTCTAATGTAATTAAACAATCTAAAGCCATTGCAGAATCTTATTCTGGAAAGCAAGTTGATATTTTTGCCATTGGAAAAAAAGGAAACGATGCTTTAACTAAAACTCATAAAGTTATAGGTAATAAAAGCGAAGTTTTTGACAATTTAACCTTTGATAATGTTGCCGAAATTGCTCAAACCTTAACAGATAATTTTACATCTGGTGAGTATGACAAAATTGAAATAGTTTATAATGAATTTAAAAACGCAGCAACTCAAATAGTTCAATCGCAACAATTTTTACCATTAGCACCAATAAAATCTGACAAGCCAGTTTCTACTGGAGATTATATATTTGAACCATCTAAAGAAGAAATTGTGTTAACATTGATTCCAAAATCTTTAAAAACACAGTTGTATAAATCTATTAGAGATTCATTTGCATCAGAACACGGAGCAAGAATGACTGCAATGCACAAAGCAACAGACAACGCAACCGATTTAAGAAACCAATTAAAGTTAACTTACAATAAAGCACGTCAAGCTGCAATTACTAATGAAATATTGGAAATTGTTGGTGGTGCTGAGGCGTTGAAAGGATAGGAAAATTTATTTTTATTATTTATATAAATCCAATTTTGTTTAAAAACGAAATTGGCTTTTTTATTTAATAAAGTTATAGTATTATAAATTACATTCAATTCATTAAATTTGTTTTTTTAAAACTATAAAAATGCCAGTAGTTACAAAATTATCCGATTTAGATTTAACCAAAACCTATAGTTATGCCGACTATTTGCTTTGGCAGTTTCAAGAACGTGTAGAATTGATAAAAGGTAAGATTTTCGAAATGAGTCCTGCACCTTCAAGAAAGCATCAAGAAGTTTCAGGTATTTTATTCAGATATTTAGATAGACATTTTGAACATAAATCTTGTGGATTATATTTTGCACAGTTTGATGTTAGATTGGTTAATTTTAAAAAAAGTACTGAGGATAATAAAGTTTTTTCAGTTGTACAACCAGATATTTGTATAGTATGTGATGAATCAAAACTAGACGATAGAGGTTGTATTGGAGCACCAGATTTAGTAATTGAAATTTTATCTCCAGGCAATTCTAAAAAAGAAATGGGAATTAAATTCGATTTATATGAAGAAAATGGCGTTAAAGAATATTGGATAGTAGAACCAGCAGAAAACTCAATATTTATTTACACTTTAAAAGATGGAAAGTACAGCGGATTAAAACCTTGCATTGAAGGACAAACAATTACTAGTCCACTATTTCCTGAATTAAATTTTGAAATTGAAAAGATATTTGAGTAATGCATTCATTGATTTAAAAAATATACTTTAAAGCCAGCAACTATTGTTGGCTTTTTTATTATTTTTATATCAGAATAAAATCCCAACAATGAAAACCATAGAATTAACAACTATCCAAGAAATGCTTTCGCAAATAGAAATTATAAAATTTCTATATCCAAATATGAGTATCAAAAGATACGAATCATTTCTTGAAGACATGATTCCAAAAAACTACAAGCAAGTTGCCATTTTTGAAAACGAAACGTGTGTAGGATTAACAGGGTTTTGGTTTGGCACAAAATTATGGACAGGAAAATACTTAGAAATAGATAACTTTATAGTACATCCAGATCACAGACAAAAAGGTATCGGAAAATTATTAACCCAATTTATAGATGAAAAAGCTAAAGAATTAGGTTGCACATGCATAGTTCTAGACGCATTTACAGGTAATTTTAAAGCACATCGTTTCTACTACAATCAAAGTTATGCACCAAGAGGTTTTCATTTTATTAAAACTATTGATGAGAATGGGTTTTCTTAAATTACCTACAAAATAAATACAACAAAAAATTTATTTTCTAAAATTGGTAACTTTTTAACACTATATTCGTATAACTCAAGTAATACATTTTTAATAGATAATTTTAACCAATACCAATGGCAAAAGAAAATTTCAATTGGAAAAGTCTTTTCATCAATACAGATGAAGAAACACCAACTAAAAACGAAAGTTTTTCAACACCCAAAACTATAGAAACCAACAAATTTCCAGAAAATCCAACCACTTTTCAACCTACAGAAAGCGCAACAAATAATCCGTTTTTAAATGAAATTTTTGGAGTTTACGAAAAAGGTTTCGAATCATTAAATCAAACTGGTTTTGACTTTTTTGAAATGTATAAATCGGTAATATCTGTTGGAGCAACCAATCCGCAAAGCTATCAAATGGCTTTTACAATGGGAAAAACTATTAATCCGCAATTGTCTAAATCATTTCTTTTAGAAAAAAGTAAATATTATACTGATGAAATAGAAAAAGTATATACTAAATATAACGAAACTGGAACTTCAAGAAAAAAAGATTTAGACAATGCCATATCATTAGAAAAGAATAATTTGACCAAATCAATTTTTGATATTGAATCTAAAATTGCGCAACTTCAAAGTGACTTACAAACTGCTAAATCTAATTTAGAAAAAGTAGATTTTAAAAATAAAGAACAATTTAGTGAAATTATACTAAAAATTGAAGCTAATGATTTGGCCAAAAAGAAAATATTAGAATCAATAAATACAGTTGTAACAGGAATCAATCAATACTTATAAAATCAATGGATAAATTTGAACAAGAAAAAACTACGCTATTAGAATTACCAATTCTTAAACATTTTGACGAATCTAAAGGCGAAATTGCACTTAGTTCAAACACATTAAAAAAAGGTGAAAAATCTATCTTTTGGATTTTAGCTTTAGGACTTCTTGGAGTTGGTGGATATTTAACTTGGACCTACATTATTCCACCATTATTTACAATGCTAGGTCAAGCCATTGCACTTTCGGCAACTGGAGTTTTCCTAATATTTTTAGTGATGATGTTTCCAGTAATTATGAAAGGATTACGTTTTATGACTAAAAATTTGCACAAAGCTTTAATTCAGAGCAATCCTTTTAATGAACTAGAAGAGCAAAAACAAAAAATGGTAAAAAACCGTGAAGTTTTTAAAAACACTAAAGCAAAGCTTAAAGGTTTAAAAAACGAAATGGAAATTGAAGCAACAAAATCTGAAAAAGAAGCCAAATCATTTCAAGAAGAAGTATTGAGTTTACAACGCCAATCAGAAAAATTGAAAACCGCAATGGACGAAATGGTTAGAATAAATGGTGCAGCAGCAAAAGACACTGATGAATTTGTTGCCTTACAAAGTGAACTTGCCAGAAAACTTTCTGACTCGCAACGAATTTCTAACCAATACGAGCAAAGCAAAAGTTTTATCCAAAAATATGGTGTTAGAGCCAATGT
Source organism: Flavobacterium sp. (assembly GCA_043747155.1). Lineage (GTDB taxonomy): Bacteria > Bacteroidota > Bacteroidia > Flavobacteriales > Flavobacteriaceae > Flavobacterium. The sequence continues at coordinate 5,315 of JAYTPS010000016.1, forward strand.
TCTTGGTAAAATGGACAGAAAACTAACACTTGCAGGAACAGCAATAGATATTAAAATTGCCGATTTTGATGCAACAGTGGTAATGTTAAAAAAGGAATTTGAATTTGCTAAAAATGCAAAAGAAGCAACAGAAAGTGCCAAAAGCGCTATGATGTTTACCAAAGATTGGGAATTGGAATATGCATTAGAAGTAGTAACATCAACAATTGCTTTAGATATTGCTAGAACATCTGAAAATCTTATTGATATTGATGCCTTAACGTCTAAATATTCTGTAGATAATGACGAATTATATTCAAGATTAGATTCTCTTGCAGATCAAATAAAAACTGGCGACAATACTATTCCAGATTCTACTAAATACACCAGTCCAAATTATAAAATCACTAAAGACGATAAGTTGAACAGTGGTGGTTTTGGAGATATTTTTTAATTGCTATGTCATCCCGAGCGCAGTCGAGGGAAATCTTATAACTAAAAACAAATTTAACTTTTAAATACAAATGGGAAAAATTTTACGAACAACTAAATTAACCACTTTCTCAGAACTTTTAATAGTTCTTGGTGGTGTTGGAGCAATTTTAACAGCAGTTTATTTTATTTCACCAGGTTTAAAAACAGCAGTTTCTAAACAATTAAACGGAATAGAATTAAATACAAGCGATGTAAATAACGTTTCCAATGCCGAAAAAATTGCTATTCCATCAAAAGAAGTTTCATCAGATGTGGCAAGTAAACCAGTTTTAAGAATTGCAGGTTACGCTTGGAATGCCGAATCTGGAATTATAGTTGCCAATGGTGGACCAAAAACTACAAAAGGTTCATTGATGGAAAAAAACGGTGTAAATCTAGAAATAATTCGTCAAGATTGGTTATCAGAATTACGCAACATGCAAATGAAATTTATAGAAGAATTTGATAGCGGAACAGTTTTTCCAACATCAGATAAAAGTGCTGCTGCAGTAATGATTATGGGCGATGGAGCACCATTTTACATTAGTTCTGTACAAAAATCATTAGATGAGAAATATGGAAAAGACAAATACCATTTACAAGTTTTTGGCGCGATTGGTATGAGTTATGGTGAAGATAAATTAATTGGACCACCAAGTTGGAAATCCAATCCTAAATCTATGAATGGTTCAGTTATTTCTGCAGTTCTTGGCGATGGTGACTGGGTTACAACTGTAAATTATTGTTTTGCCAACGGATTAAAAGTAAATCCAGATCCAACAACCTACGATGCAGATGCAGTAAACATTTATCCATCAGAAAATGATGATTACATGAAATCGGCAGAAGAATTAATAAAATCGCAAACCGCTGGATTTACAGTTTCATTAAAAGAAGTTTCTAACGGAAAATTGACTGGAAAATCGGTAAATAAAAAAATAGATGGTTGTGCTACTTGGACTCCAGGCGATAAAACGGTTTTTGACAAACTTAATGGATTTGTAGATATTGTTTCTACAAAAGAATTTAACAATCAAATGCCTTGCGTAATAATTGGGGTAAAAGAATGGGCTTCAAAAAATCCAGAAGTATTTTCAAATGTTTTTAAATCTACTTTAATGGCTTCTAATCAGATGAAAAATTACGAAGATTGGAAAGTTAGAGCATCAGAAGCGGTTGCCGATACTTATAAAATTGAAACGCCAGAATATTGGTATAAAATGTTTAAAGGAGAACAAGGTACTAAAAATGGTTTGACTTATAATATGGGTGGATCTAAAGTTTTTAACTATGCCGATGCCATGCAATATTTTGGATTGTCTGATGGAGTTAACAGATACAAAGCAGTTTACAATCAAGTTGGAAGTTATTTAACTGAGCTTAATCCGTTTGGATTTAATGAAAATGTTGGCAAAGTTTCATCTTATGACGATGCTGTAAATTTATTTTATCTAAAAAATATTAATGATATTGAATCATCTGCAGCAGATAAATCTGACTATTCTGGGAAAGCTACAGAGGTTATGGCATCTGGCGAATGGCAAATTAATTTCAATTCTGGAAGTGCGCAAGTTCAAAGTAATTCGAGTAAAGATTTAGAAAAAATATATAATCTTTTAATCCAAGCAGAAAATTCTAAATTAACAATCGTTGGTCATACTGATAATGCTGGAAATCCAGATTCTAATATTTCATTGTCTAAAAACAGAGCACAAGCAGTTGTTGATTATTTAACTCAAAAAGGAATTCCTTCAACTCGTTTTCAATTAATTGATGGAAAAGGTCAAAACGAACCAATATCAGATAATAATTCGGTAAACGGAAAAGCTAAAAACCGAAGAGTTGTGGTTACTTTTTTAAAATAATTTTTAATATCTAAAAGCTATTTGACAATTCAAATAGCTTTTTTTAATCAACATAATTATGTTAAAATATTTTATTCCGTTTGAAACAACAACCAAAATGCAACGAACTATTATACTAGTTTCGTGGGTTGTTTTATTATTTGCACTTTGGTTTTTGGCATCATCTGGAACTAAACATTTATTTCCAACGCCAAGTCAAGTACTAACAGGTTTTTCAGAATTGTATAAAGAAGGTTTGGTAGTACATATTTTCCAATCATTAAAACTTTGCTTTCTTTCTATATTTTTAGCAACAATTATTGCCTTGTTATTTGCATATTCTTGGCCAATTCCGTTAATGAAACCTGTGGCAGAATTTGTAACAAAATTTAGATTTTTACCTTTTACAGGATTGTCATTTTACATTACATTAATGGTTCACGAAGCAAGAAATATGCAAGTTTGGATATTGGTAATTTTCTTGACTACATTTTTAACAACATCATTAATTGCAGTTATAAAAGACATTCCGCAAGAAGAATTTGATCACGCCAAAACCTTAAAATGCAGCCGATTTGAAGTGCTTTGGCAAGTAATTGTTCTTGGTAGAATTGATTATGTAATTGATGTAATTCGTCAAAATTTAGCCATTACTTGGATGATGCTTGTAACGGTTGAATCTATAGTTGTTGCTTCTGGTGGATTGGGATTTTTAATAAAAAATTCAGATAAATTTATGAACCATGGACGAATTATTGCCTTGCAAATAATCATT
>JAYTPS010000017.1:0-2409 GCA_043747155.1 Flavobacterium sp.
TAATGAAATAGAAATTTCTTCTATTTTAGGTCAAAAAATGATGACTAAAAAAGTAAATGATTTACAAACAGAATTAGATTTATCTGAATTTTCTAACGGAGTTTATTTTGTAAAAGTTACGTGTGACGGTCAAGAAAAAACTTTAAAAGTTATTAAGGAATAGATTATGAAAAAAATATACACTTTAACCTTTTTATTTTTAATTAGTTTTAGTTCGTTTGGGCAAATTGTGGCGAATGATGATGGACCAATTACAGTTTCATCTTCCACAAATACAACAACTAATATTAATGTATTAACAAATGATACACTTAATGGCGCATCAATTAATCCTTCTCAGATTAATTTAACAATGATTTTTAGCACAAATCCAAACATCATTTTAAATACTAATGGAACATTATCAATATCATCAGGAATACCAGCTGGAACTTATAATTTGACTTATCAAATTTGTCAAATATCAAATCCAAGCAATTGTGATATGGCAATTGTAACAGTAATTGTTACAAATGCATCATTTATTGTTACTTGTGAAGATATATATATTGATAGTTCTTTACCACCTGGTGCAAATCCTGGAGATACAGTTGTATATAATTATACAATTACCAATACAAGTTCAGCAAGTACGGATACTCTAACAAATATTCAAGGAACATCAAATATTCAAGGAAATATTGAAACATTATCTGGCGGACCAATAACTTTAATTCAAGGAGAATCAAATAGTACATCTTTTACAAAAACTTATACATTTTCGCAAGCAGACATTGACCAAGGATTTGTAAGTAATTATTCAAATTTTGCAGCAAGTGATGTTGATGGTAATACTATTTATACATCTACTACTGACCCAACTCCTTATATTATTCCTTTCTTAAATTGTCCTACATGTACTAATGTTCTTATACCACAACAACCAAATGTTAATTTGCAAATGGATGGAGAATATATAGACAGTAATAATAACGGTTCTGTTGATATTAACGACATAATACGTTATACAAGTTTTGCTATAAATGGTGGAAATGTTACTTTATATTATCCTTCAATTAGTTACAGTAATAATTCGTTAATTAATAATGTTAATTCGATAAATGTTGGTCAGTATAGCGCACCAATAATTTCAAATTATCAACTAACTAACCAAGATATTTTAAATGGTTATGTTTATAATTTTGCAACTATTAACGCAACTTCACCTAGCGGTCAATATATAACAGATGATTCGTCAGATCCTACACCTTGTGGTAGTTGTCCTCCAAATCCTTCAAATCCAAATATCTATTATCCTTACACAATTGTAAAACTTCCTCCACTTGGATTGCAAATTAATGGCAACTATCAAGATTATAATGCCGATAGTTATGTTTCTGTTGGTGATATAATTCAATACTCATATTTAATTAACAACGCCGATTTAAACTATTCAATTGATAATATTAGCATGATAGTTACTAATGCAACTCTTTCTGGAAATAGCATTTCTTTGCCGCCACAAAATTTTAATAATACCAATTTTACAGGACTATATATTATTACTCAAGAAGATATCATAAACGGTTCAGTTACAACATCAGCAACCGCTACCGGAACAATTAATAGTGAAAATATCTCGGTTAAGAATGAAAAAACAGTTTTTTTAAATGTAAGTGACGGAATAAAACTTAATGCATTTATTGATGTAAATTCTAATGGACTTCAAGATGGTTTAGAACAAAATGTTGTCTTCGGATATTTTGCATATCAAATAAATGAAGGTGTAACCCATAACATTTACACATCAGATGGAAACCATACTTTATATGAATCTAATCCAACAAATATCTATAGCTTAAATTTTTATTGTTCAAACTACAGTATTGCAATGCCTAGTTATAACAATGTAAGTGTATCTATAAATTCTGGTATAACCACTTATAATTTTGCTTTAACGCCTGTAACAATTCTTCAAGACTTAGCAATTTTATTGTACTCAACATCTGAATTGCCTAGTCCTGGTTTTCCTTATACGAATAGGTTATCTTATAAAAATCAAGGTACACAAACTATTATGTCAGGAACTATTACTTTTAACAAAAATAATGTTGTGAACATTACTAATGTTTCGCAAACAGGAATAACATCTTCAAGTGATGGTTTTACATTTAACTTTACTAACTTATTGCCAAATGAACAACGATTTATTGATCTAACCATGTTAGTACCAACCATTCCAATTGTTACATTGGGTCAACAACTTACTAATAATGCTAGTGGAACAATAGCATCTTCTGAACTAAATATAAGTAATAATTCTAGTAGTTTAACACAAACTATTGTTGGTTCTTACGATCCAAACGATAAACAAGAATCGCATGGTGGACGAATTTTACATTCAACTTTTTCTTCTAATGATTATTTAAA
>JAYTPS010000018.1:0-7795 GCA_043747155.1 Flavobacterium sp.
AAAAAAACACCTCAAAAAGTTATTGTTCAATCGCCACCATTATTGCTTTCATATATATCGGTTTTTATTTTATCTCTAAAAAATAAAAAAATAATTTTAAATGTATCTGATCTTTGGCCGTTGGCAGCAATTGAACTGAATGCCTTGAAAAAACATAGCTTTTCGCATAAATTTTCAATGTTTATGGAACGATTTATTTATAAAAAAGCGACTTTAATTCTTGGTCAGTCAAATGAAATTATAGCTCATATAAAATCATTATTTCCAGATAAAAAATGTTATTTGTATCGTAATTTTCCAGATCACAAAGTTGAAAAAATAGATTTAATAACAGAAGAAAATGGTCCAATAAAAATCTTTTATGCTGGACTTTTAGGAATTGCTCAAGGTGTTTTAGAATTGTGTGAAAAAATACAATTAGAAGCATTAAATATTGAATTACACTTATTTGGTGATGGCGCAGAAAAAATTCAAATAGAAGCATTAATTTCTTCTCAAGAAACTAAAAAAATATTCTTTCACGGAATGATGGAACGCAAAGATTTACATGAAAAATTAAAATCGTTTGATATTGCTATTGTGCCATTAAAAGTTAGAATTTATGGTTCTGTTCCTTCAAAGATATTTGAATATGGTTCACTTGGATTTCCAATATTATATTTTGGTGGTGGCGAAGGTGGCGATATTGTTGAAGAAAATAAAATGGGTTGGGTTGCAGATGTTGGTAATTACAACCATTTGAATGAAAAAATTATCGAAATTACTAAACTTGATAAATTCAGACTAAACTTAATGAAAAAAGAAATTTTTAATCAATCTCAAATGGCTTTTAATTTAGACCATCAAATGAATTATTTAATTGAAGAAGAGGTTTTTTAATATGCTTTATCTTCTCCTTTAAAAATATTGATTACGGTTTGAATTATGATTTTGATATCCATAACAATTGACCAATTTTCGATATAAAACACGTCAAATTTAATTCTATTAATCATGTCTTCGTCGGTTTCTATCTCGCCACGATATCCTTTTACTTGAGCAAGACCTGTAATTCCTGGTTTTACATAATGACGCACCATGTATTTTTTTACTTTACTGGCATACGATTTATTTTGTGACCATAAATGTGGTCTTGGTCCAACAACAGACATATCACCCATTAAAACATTAAAAAATTGAGGCAATTCATCAATACTTGATTTTCTCATAAATTTACCCATTTTGGTAACACGTGGGTCATTTTTAGAAGCTTCTTTTTCAGTAGTTTCGTTAACTTGCATGGAGCGAAATTTATAACAAAAAAATTCGTTTTCGTCCAATCCTGGTCTTCCTTGTTTAAAGAAAATTGGTCCTTTAGATTCTATTAAAATTAAAATTGCAATTAATGGTATCAACCATGAAAGAATAAATATAATTACAAATAAGGAAAAGAAAATATCAAAAGCTCTTTTTATTCCTTTAATAGTTGGGTTGTGAAGTTGTGTTTTTTGTAATGATAAAACTGGAAATAATTCATAATAATCAACCTTTAAATTTTTTGAAAAAATTTCTTTAGAGTCAGGAATGAATTTTATTGCTTTTTTATTATCATCTGCAAATTCGACCAAATCTTTAAGACGATCATTTGAAATTTCATTTAGCGAACAATATATTTCGTCAATTTTATTTAAAATTACAAATTCTTTAAGATCATCTATTTTACCTTTTATTTCGGGATTTTGTTTTTTATCTGAAAAATATCCTTGAAAACGATATCCATAATCTTGTCTAGTATCAAAAACCTCTTTTAATCTAATTGACTCTGGTGTATATCCAATAATAACAGCGTTTCTAAAGTTGCTTCCTGTTACAAGGCGGTATTTTTTTAAATTATAAAATAATAAATATTTAAATAATATTATAACTAAGAAACTAATTGTTATAAAAATTGCAATTGCTTTTCCACTAAAAATTGAGGTTTTAGCAAATGGAAAAAAAGCAATAATAACTAATAAAAAAATTGCTGCTTGTTTTATTAATTTAGTAATAATTTCGACTGGTGTTGTAAATCTATAAACATCATAAAACTTAACAAAAAATGCAATAATTATCCAAGTTATACATTGATACAATAGATAATAAGTTGTATTTAGTTTTAATTCTTTAAAGAAATATAAACTAAAAACTGTTATTACCATTAAATCAATACCAATACTTATTGGTCTAATGTATTTAGAATATCTGCCTGTTTGCTCTGGAGCCATAAATTAATGAATGTATCCTTTAAAATCTTTATGTTCTTCTTTTAGTAATTCGTCAGATGATAAAGATTTAAAGTAATCATAAGTTAACTTCATTCCTTCTTCTCTATTCACTTTGGCTTCCCATCCTAAAATTGCTTTAGCTTTGGTGGTATCAGGTTGTCTTTGCAATGGATCGTTTATTGGCAATGGATAATAAACAACTTTTTGATTTGTTCCTGTTAGTTTAATAATTTCGTCTGCAAAATCTTTAATAGTAATTTCGTCAGGATTTCCAATATTTACAGGATAAACATAATCGGAATGTAATAATCTAAAAATTCCTTCCACTTGATCGGTTACGTAACAAAAAGAACGTGTTTGCATACCGTCGCCAAAAATAGTTAAATCTTCGCCACGAAGTGCTTGTCCAATAAAAGCAGGAATTACTCGACCATCGTTTAATCTCATTCTTGGTCCATAGGTATTAAATATTCTAACAATTCTAGTTTCTACGCCATGAAAAGTGTGGTATGCCATAGTTATAGATTCTTGAAAACGCTTGGCTTCATCATAAACTCCTCTTGGTCCAATGGTGTTTACATTGCCATAATATTCTTCTGTTTGTGGATGTACTAATGGATCACCATATACTTCAGATGTTGAAGCAATAAGAATTCTAGCATTTTTTACACGTGCCAAACCTAGTAAATTGTGTGTTCCTAAAGAACCCACTTTTAAAGTTTGAATTGGAATTTTTAAATAATCTATTGGGCTTGCTGGTGATGCAAAATGTAAAATGTAATCTAAATTTCCTGGAACGTGAACAAATTTGGTGACATCGTGGTGATAAAATTCGAAGTTTTTTTCTTTAAAAAGATGCTCAATGTTTTTTAAATCGCCAGTAATAAGATTGTCCATTGCAATAACAAAGTAACCTTCTTTTAAAAACCTGTCACACAAATGCGATCCTAAAAACCCAGCTGCGCCTGTTATTAATATTCTTTTCATATTGTATTAGGTTTTTCTTTTATCGAGTTATTTATAAGCGTTTTTGAATTAAAAAGGCAGTACATAGTTATAAAAAATACAACTCCGCGTTGACGCCATAAAAATGATTCTGTCAAAAATAAACTTATCATTAGAATTGCAAAAGAAAAATGGATAAAATCTTTGCTTTTTATTGCATTTTTTAATGTTAAGCCAACAATAATGATTAAAAGTATTAATCCAAACACTCCAAGTTCGGCAAAATTTTGAATGTATTGATTATGAAAATTGAAACTTTCATATCCTTTATGCAAATTGTGTTCTATACGTTTTTGTTTTATTTTTCCCCATGATGCGTTTAATCCATAGCCGTTAAAGAAAATATTTTCTTCAAGAAGCAATTCTATAAAAATTCTAATTTGATAAACTCGCAAAGCGGTTCCAGGAAAATAATCATTTCCAGAAAATTTTTCTTTATTCCAAGCATCATAAATACTTACATTGTAAACCAATCCTTTACTCGTGATTGATTCATTTATTGAATTGCTAGTTACATTGGATTTAATTTCAATTTCAAATCGTTCTTTTATTTTATTGAAAAACAAAATTAATGTAGCCGAGAATAAAATAAATCCTAAATAAAGATACACTTTTTTAAATGTACTTTTTCTGTTAAAAAACATATAAACAAATAATAATAGTATAAAAACGACAATAATATTTTTAGACGACAACAAGAAAATCATTACTAGCAATAGTGCAATTGCCATTTTGTCTAAATTGGTTTTATTAAATTTATTAATAAAGATAAAAAACGCGATTGTGCAGTAACAAGAAACATGAATTGCATTTACATCTTTGGTAACCAAGCCATGATAGAAAAAAACAGAGGAATCTTGATTTAAATAAAACCTATAGGTTGCTAATAATAAAACTCCTATCGAAAAAAAGAATATGGAATAAGCATAAATAATTAGTATTCTGTTTTTACTTTCTGCTGAAATTGGATGCATAAAAAAGCTAAACGGAAGTAAAACTAAGGTGATTTCTTTTAATAATGCCTGAAAAGTTAAATCGAAATCTATTGTCCAAAATAATGAAAGAAACATTAAACAATATAAAGCAACCGGAAATAACAACTGTGATTGAATTTTAAATTTATTTTCTTTAGCTCTATAAATAGAAAATGCTGTTAGTAAAATTACTGAAATACTGTTGTACCTATAATGAAGCGGTATAGTTATTAAAACCAATGTAAGTAATAACTCAAAAGTGTTATTTACCGCTAGTTCTTTTACCTTTAGAAATACATTGTTCAAATAATTGTAAATATTGATCATTAATTTTCTCCCAGTTAAATTCTTTTATTATTGCTTGGTAATTGTTTTCAATTAACTGCAAGTTATCATTTTTTTTAACTGTTTCCAAGATATTCTTTACCTCACTTGAATTAATAAAATAATGACTGTTGTTTTTTAATATTCCTATATTAAAATCATTTCCGTGTGCAATTACTAACGCTTTAGATGCCATAGCTTCTAGCAAAGAAGGATTTGTTCCACCAACTGAATGTCCGTGAAAGTATAATTTAGAAAAATATCGAAGGTTATTTAAATGTTCTAGATTATAAATTCCGCCAAGAAACTTGATGTTGGTATTATTTTTAAATTTATTTTTTAGGTATTCACCATATTTGGTTTCGTGTTTTCCAACAACCAATATAAGTGTTTTATCATTACAAAGCACAACGCCATCAAGAACCATATCTAAATTATTTTCTGGTTCAAAACGCGCCATAATCATGTTATAGTTATTTTTTTCTAAATTGTATAGTTCCAGTATTTTTTCGTTAGGATTAGAAAAACAATCTGCGCCATAAGCAATATAAGTAGACTCTTTATTGTACTTTTCTTTTAAAAACTTTTCAATTCCAAGTGAGTCTGAAACCAAGTAATCGCTACTTTTGGCAGCTAATCTTTCGGCAAATTTCAGGAATTGTTGAACTGGTTTCGAATACTTGGTTCGCTTCCACTCAAGACCATCCATGTTGGTTATTATAATTGGTTTTTTGGGTAACAGAAAATACCAAATAGAATTACTGGTGTAACCTAGTTGAAGAATGATGTCGAAATTGCGTTTGCGTGAATCAATAATACAATTGTAGTCATAAATAAATTGACCGAAAGTGCCCAATTTATGTTCGGGATCATTAATGTGAAGAATGTTTACGCCATTAAATGTTTTTTCTTGATGTGGATGATTGTGTGAGTTGTAACAATAAACCTCATGGCCTTTTTGCACAAGATAAACCGAAAAAAATTCGGCAAATTGCTCGAAACCTCCGTAATAATTTGGAATTCCTCTTGTTCCTAAAATGGCTATTTTCATTTATTTAATTCTATTTCGTGGGCAAAAATAGGGAAATTAGAATTAATTAAAAAAAGTGTTGAAAAAAAGAAAAGCCCTAAAAATAGGACTTTTCATGAATTTAATTTTTAATTAATTTTTTAGTGATAATTTTTCTGTCTTTTGTTTCAATTGTTAAAATATAAATACCTTTTTTAAATGAACTTATATCTAATTCAAAATTTTCTTGCTTGATATTTGTTTTAGTTAAAATGAGTTTTTCATCAATAGAATTTACCTCTATTTTATTAATAAATGCTTTACTTGAAATTGTTACAAAAGAATTTGGAGGATTTGGATAAACAATAATCTCTTCTTTGATACTCATTTCTTCTTTTTCATGTATTGGTTGAGGATTTCTTCCTGAACCGCCTAAATTATTAACAACTTTAATGAAAAAAATTTAATGTTTTAAATTACAAAAAATAATTCTTTTACGCTCTTCTTCTAGTTAGGTTACATAAATAATATTTTGATACTATAGAAATTTAATTCATTAAATTGTGTTTTCAATTTCTAAAATGGCTTTTTCAACTTCTTTAGCAGCTAAGCTCCATTTATATTTATTAAATACTTTTTCTTTTTTTTCATTTAAATTAGTATCCTTTAAAGCTATTATAATTTTGCTATTTAAATCTAATGAATCTAACGGATTAAAAAGACAATCAGATATAAAATCAAAGTCTGCCATAGCTGTAGTGTTTGAACAAACTGTAGGAATGCCACATGCAATAGACTCAAGTGGAGGGATTCCAAAACCTTCAGCAATTGATGGATAAACAGATAATCTTGCGGCTCTATTAATTAACAATAAATCTTGAAAATTAATTTTATTTAACTTATAAATTTTTTCTTTTATATCGTTAGATAATAATTGATAATAATTGTTATAACTTTTGTTTTGGATAGCTTCATCGCCTAAAAAAACTAAATTATAATTTTTATAATATTCGTTTTCTACAAATACTTTTAATAATAAATGATGGTTTTTTCTTGGTTCCCATCGACTTACAAATAAAAAATAATTTTTTATTCCAAATTTTTCTAAAACCATTTGTTGAACTTCAACTTTATTATAGCATTCATAAAAACATTTTTCAACCGCATTTGGAGTTATATATATATTTTCTATTTTAAAATGGTGTTCTATTCTTTTTTTCGAAAATTCTGAAACGGTTAAAACAATATCTGAATTTTTTGCACTAAATTTATATAGAATTTTTTTTGAAACTTTATAAATAAATGGAAAATATTCTGGGTAATCTAAAAATAATACATCATGTAAACTAACTATATATTTACATTTTTTTATTGGCGGAACAATGTATTGAAAATGTGCATAATCAATTTTATTTTTTTTTATTATTTGTGGCAATTCAATTAAAATACGATAAAATTTATTTTTAGTTTTATAATTAATGTAGTGCACATTTTCATGTTTACCAAAAATTTCTTCGAGATTATAACTGTTACATGCAAAATAAAAAGTATTTGACTTATTTTTGATTAATTCAATATACATTCCTTTAATATATGTTGTTGTGCCTTGAAGAGATTGATCAAAAACGTGACAATCTATAAGAATGTTTAATGGTTTCATAAAGCTAATTGCTTTGAATTATAATTTTATTTTCTTGCTTTGATAAAAATTCTCTAAACGAAATTATAAACCCTAATAAAATAGATTTATTATCAAGTTTTAAATACAATCCCATAAAAACCCAATTAGAAACAATTAAAAAAATTGCTGTTCCTATTAATAAATAATTAATGTTTTTAATTAATTCTGAATTAGAAGTAACTGGTTTTCCTAATAAATACATAAAAATTAATAAAAATATAAGTCCAAAAATTCCTGATTTTAAAAATACTGTTGCAAAACCATTATGAAGTATTGGTATATATTGAATAAATTCTCCATCATTTGTCCAAACTTCTCTACCAAGATTTATTGTTGCACCTAATCCTTTTCCAAAAATAACAGCAGATGTTCCTTGGCTTGTTACTTGTTTAACTGTTAATATATTTTCATAAGATCTATAATTATCATTGAAATCTTTCCAGTTGTCTTTGTCTATTTTAGTTTTAAATGGCTCAATTGGGGCATTTTTAATTTTATATAAAAATGCCTCTATTCCTTTACCTGTTCTATTGGGATTAGATTGATAAATTAATGTGTA
>JAYTPS010000019.1:0-12441 GCA_043747155.1 Flavobacterium sp.
CTGATGTTTTATTGGTTAGGGTAGATTTTACCATTAGCTTGTATATATAAACTCCTTTACCAATTTTATCGCCAAAATCATCTTTTCCGTCCCAAGAAATATCTCTTGATAAAAATCCTTCTGTCATTACTGATTGATTTATCGTTTTAATAATTTTACCTGTAATTGTAATTATTTGAACCTGAACATCTAGTGGTTCAAATGGTCGGTTATGTGTAAACCAAAATTGAGTGTAACTTACAAATGGGTTTGGATAATTTAAAACATTATGTAAGGTTACTGATTCATCACCAACAACTATAAATCTTATGTCGGCAGTAATAAAATTGTTATACACATCCCATGCTTTAAAAGTAATAATATGCAATCCTAAAGATAAGTTTCTAAAAGGAAATCTTACTTTACCTTTGGTATAATCATCTAATTCGGTTTCGTAATAATCATTTAATATATAAGGATTGTTTTCATTTCCGTCAAGAATAGCAACCATATCATGACCAATTCCGCTTGATGTATTAATACCATGTTCATCTTCAAGAAAAGCAAGAAAAAAAGGTGATTGATTGGTGATTCCACCATCAATAAATGTTTCATCGTTCATATATAAACGAATTTTTGGTGGAGTAGTGTCAGCCACAGCATTAGTATTTACACCTCCAATTTTTATATCAGTATTATAACCAGTTTTATCTAATAAAATAACATTTCGTTTTGAATAAAAACTTATTCTGCCATTTCCAATAGGGATTTTTATGTCTTTTGGGACTACAAATCCAAATTCGAACAATCCATTATTTACAGATGCATTTCCTCTAAAAATCGTTTCGCCAAGACTAGTAAATGATATTGGTGGACTAAAGTTGTCATTATTGAAAGTCGATTTTAAATAATTTTTATCAAAAATATTTACAGCCATTTCACCATTGTAAGTAGGAAGAAAATTTCCAATTTCGTCTTGAACTTCACCCGATAATTTTACATAAGCAAGTGCTTGAAAATCGACAAATGGTTGGTTTATTGGCACATCATTTATTTTTGTTAAAACAATTCTCGGTTTAGGTATAGCAAGCATTAGTGCTGGATCACCAAGTAAAAAAACTACTCTTGTTGATGAATTATTAAAACTTGCATTTTTAGCCAATCTTAATGCTTCTGCAATAGATGGATATTCGTCGGATCCGTATGAAAAAAGCATGTCTGAAAGTTCATCGTTAAAATTCTCTGCCGAACCTTGTCCTATTGAACGAATTGTAGTTATCATAGAAATTGCTCCTCCAACTGGATTCCAATAAGTGTATTCGCCAGCAGTTGGTCTTAACGGATTGTCAAATCTAGAAAACTCACAAGTTAAAGTTATAAATAATGGATATCGGTATCTGTTATTAAAATTTGAACCATCAAATTTATCCCAAATTCTTTCACCAGTCAAGCCATCTTCGCCACCATGACCAAGATAATTAAATACTAACGAACCATTTTCGAATGCATTTCTAATGTCTTCTTTGGCTTTTGGGTATCTATTTCCTCCAGCAGATGTTACTTGTTGATAGGCATCTAAAAGTATTTTTTTGTAATTTAAAAATGGCTTTTGTTGATAAATCTCATCTGTCAGAGTGTTTTGACGTGATTGCAATGTAATATCAGAAGATTTGTCGGAATCATCAGATATTGAAACATAGTTGTTTCTCCAACTTCCATAAGATTTCAAATCATGATATTCAATAACTTTAGTAACCATTTCATCGGCTTGTTTTGTAGATGAAACAATCATTCTTCCAACCGCAATATCAACTCCGCCATTGGTTATTTCAACATTTCCTTCGTTGGTATTCATTAATCCAAAGAAATCATCTGAGGCAAAAGAACTTTCGCCAGAGGTGTAACTATTTGTTGAATGATAAATAGGAACAAAATTAGTGTTGTTAGAAATTCGATCTTTAAAATCGAAAGAAGCATCACCAAATAAATTCAAATATTTTATTCTTTTACTTGCAATCGAGGCATTATCATAAACATATTTTACAAAATTTCTAATTGCTGCAATATCTTGCTTTCCAGAAGAAAACTCATGATAAATCATCTCTAAACTTACTACTTTTACATTTAATGCTGAGTAATTTCTATGAAAATTAGCCAATTTTTCTGCTTGAGCATTAAATGCACTTGGTGTAATAATTATGTAATCAATATCTTTAAAATTACCAGCGACATCATTAAATATTGTTCCTTTTAAATCTTGATTTGCAACAGCAGATTTCGATTCTTTTAAAGGTGTAAAATAATCATTCACGTCAACAGCAATGTAATTTCTAATTTCGCCCAAATTTGATTTAAATGAAATTGTGCTTGCTCCAGTATTTGTAACTTTTGTCGAATTGTAAATATCGGTAATATCCCAGATTTGAGATATTGATGAAGCGTTGGTTATAGAATATTCACCAATTCCAGTAAGTGTACTTGCATTATTAAATTGAAATCTAAATTGCTTATTGTTTCCTGTTAAATTACTTTTAGTTCTAATTATTATATAATCTAAAAATGCTTTAGATGCAGGAACTCCTCCATTATCAAAATTTAATTTAACAGTAAATTCATTAACAGCTGCTATATTTGTAATTAAAGTATTGTGTGAAGCTTCAACTCCAGTATTTATTATTACAGCGTTTAGTATTATTGGACTCAATTCTTGAGCGTTTATATTTAAATCAAATTTGGTTTGCACAAATGAGTTTCCTCCAACATGAATTTCAACATTTGCTTGAGATGATGTAACAACATTGTCAAATGAAAGTGTGAATTCTTGCTCATTATTAGAGCTAAAAGATTCTCCAAACCAAACTCTACCAATTTTTCCAATATTATTTAAATCTTCTTCATGAAACTGTACATTATCAAAGGTGTTTATTGATGTGGTTGCACTTCCTGTTGGCTGCGATAAATCTAAAATTCTTTTTCCATCACCACCATCAGTAGTTAAGTAATAGTATGCCTTTTTACTGTATAAATTTAAATTGGTTTTATTTTCAGAACTCCAATTATCTAAACCTTCACCATAAAATAAAATATAATCGCTAGGGTCAAATGTATTATCTTCTTCACCAATCACTTGAATAGCATTTTCAGTTAAATCTATAGGATAATTAGAGTCATTATCCAATGGAACCATTTTTCCGCCACTACCAAATATTTTAATGGTTTTTGGATTTAATGAAGACGTTTTAACTCCTAAACTCTCTAAAAAAGATTTTGAAATTTTGTAAACTCCAGATTTTTCAATATAAAAACGATACCATTTTCCTGAACTTAATACTGAATTTGAAATTGCCGCAACACTACTTGTTGAATTGTTATTTCTTGATGAATTTAAATAGTTGTAAGAAAAAGACTTTACTTTTTTATAAATATTTCCTTCTCTAATAATGGGTGAAATGCATAGTAATAAAGAAATTTCATCTCTAGCAATACTGTTTTTAATGCTTGCTTTAATGTTTTTAGGAATTGCATTTTTATCTAAGTCGCCAAGTTTAGATTCATCAATAGTTTCATATACAACATTTGTTATTTGAAGAGAATTTTCATCAATGTAGGAAGCAATTTTTTTCTTGTAACAATAAGAAATTTCTTTTGTGTAATTATCATAATTAAAATTAACCATGCTAAACTGTGGTATCTTAACAAAGTAATCCCCATATTGATAAGAAGTGTTTTCATTCCATTCAATAATAATATTATCTCTTTCTTGACAATAAGTAAAAAGATTAAATAGTAGAAAAATAAAAACAGCAATTTTTTTCATCAATAGTATGTAACGTAATAAATTTAGTATTAGTATAAAAATTGTAAAATTAAATATTATTAATCATCTTTACAATAAAATAAATTAGTTAACGTTATCAAATTATTAATCTATAAATTCAATATTTATTAATAAATTTAAAAAGATGTTGCAAATTAATAGTAAATTACTATATTGCGCCTCGAAATTTTACCTACTAAAATTATGAAAGTAAACAAATTTATGGCAATCAGATTATTACTAATGGTAGTAATAGTAGTTGGTTTTTCTAGTTGTAGTAAAAAATCTAGCTCTAAAAGCGGATCTAAAGCTACAGGATGGAAAATTAACGATAAAAAAGGAGGTTTTCAATATGCTTCTAAGTTTAAAAAGCAAGAAACAGCTCCAGGTTTAGTATTAGTTGAAGGTGGAACATTTACTATGGGTAAAGTTCAAGATGATCCAATGCACGATTGGAACAATACGCCAAATCAGCAACACGTTCAGTCATTTTATATGGATGAAACGGAAGTTACTAATCTAATGTATATGGAATACTTAGATTGGTTAAAAAGAGTTTTTCCTCCTGAAGAAGAAAATTATAAAAATATATACGAAGGTGCTTCGCCAGACACACTAGTTTGGAGAAATCGTTTAGGTTATAACGAAACAATGACCAACAATTATTTAAGACATCCTGCTTATGCAGAATATCCAGTAGTTGGTGTAAATTGGATTCAAGCAACCGAGTTTTCTAAATGGAGAACAAATCGTGTTAACGAATCAGTCCTAGAAAGAGAAGGGTTTTTGAAAAAAGATGCTAAAGTTGTTGATGTAAAAGCTGATGCTACTTTTGATACTGAAACTTATCTTGCTGCACCAACAAAAACTTTTGGCGGTAATGAAGAAGTTGTATTAAAAGGAAGAAGAGGTTCTAAAGCTGCTGGAAAAGGCGGGACTAAAAACTCTAAAGGTGAAACTCAAGAAGCTAAAAATGTTTATGCTCAAAGAACTTCTGGTTTAATTTTACCAGAATATAGACTTGCAACTGAGGCAGAATGGGAATACGCAGCTGCTGCAGATGTTGGACAAAGAGAATATAATGTTTATAAAGGTCAAAAAAAATATCCTTGGTCTGGTAGTTATACTCGTTCAGGAAAAAGAGCAATTAAAGGTGATCAATTAGCCAACTTTAAACAAGGTAAAGGTGATTACGGAGGAATAGCTGGTTGGTCTGATGACGGTGCAGATATTACAAACAAAGTTAAATCTTATCCTCCAAATGATTTTGGATTATATGATATGGCTGGAAATGTATCAGAATGGGTTGCCGATGTATACAGACCAATAGTTGATGATGAAGCTAATGATTTCAACTATTTTAGAGGTAATGTTTACATGAAAAATAAAATTGGCGAAGATGGTAAAGTTGAATTAATTGCTCAAGATACTCAAACATTTGATACGTTACCTAATGGTAAAGTTGTTGCAAGAAACTTTATAGGTCAAATTGCTCAAGTACCAGTTGATGATAACGAAACTTATTTAAGACAAAACTTTGATAAAAGCGACGAAAGAAACTATAGAGATGGTGATAAACAATCTACTAGATATTTTGATTTTGGTTCATCTGAAGAAGGTGACGGAAAAATAAAGGACGAACAAAGAATGTACGATTCTCCAAAACATAATGTTTCAACTGATAGTATTGGAAATATGGTTCGTAGATTTGATAAATCAAGCAAGAGAACAACACTTGTAAATGATGATGTTAGAGTTTACAAAGGTGGTTCGTGGAGAGATAGAGCATATTGGTTAGATCCAGCTCAAAGAAGATATTTCCCACAAGATATGGCAACAGATTATATTGGTTTTAGATGTGCAATGTCTAGAGTTGGTCCAAAATCTGATTCTAAAAAATCACCAAGAAATAAAAAGAAAAAATAATTTTTTTATAAATTACCTTAAAGCCCTTTAATTAGGGCTTTTTGTTTTTAAAATTGTATTTAAAATGATTATACAAGATTTACACAAACTTTTTTTAAAATGTAATTCTGTTTCTATTGATACAAGAAAAATTGAACTGAATTCTTTTTTTGTTGCAATAAACGGAGAGCGTTTTGATGCAAATACTTTTGCCAAAGAAGCACTAGAAAAAGGAGCTTCCTATGTGGTTATCGATAATAAAGAATATTATATTGATGAAAGAACGGTTATAGTTAAAAATAGTTTAATTGCTTTGCAACAGTTGGCAAAATATCATAGGAGTTATTTAAAACTTCATATTATTGCATTGACAGGAAGTAATGGTAAAACAACTACAAAAGAATTAATAAATGTTGTTTTGTCAAAAAAATACAATACTAATGCAACAATTGGAAATTTGAATAATCATATTGGAGTTCCATTAACAATTTTGTCTTTCTCTAAAGATATAGAAATTGGAATTGTAGAAATGGGTGCAAATCACCAAAAGGAAATTGAGTTTTTATGTAACCTTACACAGCCAGATTATGGATATATAACCAATTTTGGAAAAGCTCATTTGGAAGGTTTTGGTGGAATTGAAGGAGTTATTAAAGGAAAAAGTGAACTGTATACATATTGTAAAAACTTTAATAAAAAAGTATTTATAAATAAAGATGATTTAATTCAAAATGAAAAAACTAAAGAAATAAAAAGAATTTCTTTCAGCCAAAATGATTTTAGCGTTGATGTCTTTATTGAAAAAGTTACTGCAAATCCTTTAGTGACGGTACAGTTTGATAACACAGAAATACATTCAAATTTAATTGGATTATACAACGCCAATAACATTAATGCTGCTATCACGATAGGAACTTACTTTGGTGTTTCTAATGAGTTAATAAAACAAGCAATTGAAAGTTATATTCCAGAAAACAATAGGTCTCAATTACTTTTAAAAGGTACTAACGAAATTATTTTAGACGCATATAATGCAAATCCAAGTAGTATGAAAGTAGCATTAGAAAACTTTTTGCAATTGGATAAATCTAATAAGCTTGTAATTATTGGCGATATGTTTGAATTAGGCAATGAAAGTACTGAGGAACATAAAGCTGTCGTTTTAATGTTATTAAATCAAAATGATGTTGAGTGTATTTTTGTTGGAAATGATTTTTACACCAATAAAATAAAAAAAAATAATTTTAAATTCTTTATAACATTTGAAGAGCTTTCAAACTTTTTACAAAATAATAAAATTGATAATAAAATGATTTTAATTAAAGGATCAAGAGGAATGGCGCTTGAACGAACATTAGAATTTTTATAAAAAAAAACTTCTTAATTTCTTAAGAAGTTTTTGTGGGTAATGAGGGATTCGAACCCCCGACCCTCTCGGTGTAAACGAGATGCTCTGAACCAACTGAGCTAATCACCCGATTGCGAGTGCAAATATAGAATTCTTTTTTAGATTTACAAAAATAAATTAAAAAAAATCATAAAATCTCTGCAACCACGAATGTGCTTCCTCCAATAAAAACAAAGTCATTTTTGTTTGAATTTTCTAATGCAGATTGATAAGCGGTTGAAACAGAATTGTATACTTTTCCTTCAAGTTGATAATCAAGTGCTTTTTTTTGTAAAAAAGTAGCATTTAATCCTCTTGAAATATTGGGTTTGCAGAAATAATATTTTGCTTTTTTTGGAAATAATGGTAGTATTTCATCTAAATCTTTGTCGTTTACAACTCCTAACACAATATGCAAGCTTTCAAATTTTTCTTTTTGTATTTGATTTAAAACAACTTTTAAACCGTGAGAATTATGTGCAGTGTCAGAAATTACTTTTGGATTGGAGTTTAATTGTTGCCATCTTCCAAATAATCCTGTGTTTGTAATTACATTTAAAAAACCTTTTTTAATATTTTCTTGTGTAATTTTAAAACTTTGTAACTTTTCTAAAACCTTAAAAACTTGTTGAACAGTTTTTTTATTATTAATTTGATAATCTCCTAATAGTGTTGAAGGATAAGTTTCTAAAATTAATTCAGATGCAAAATATATTTCAGAATTTGTTAGCTTGGCTTTTTCTAAAAAAACTTTTTTTGTTTCATTCGTATATTCTCCTATAACTACTGGAACGTTTTCTTTTATTATACCGGCTTTTTCAAAGGAAATACTTTCTAATGTATTGCCTAAAAATTGAGTATGATCTAAACCAATATTTGTAATTACTGAAATCAAAGGTGTAATTACGTTTGTTGAATCTAGTCTTCCTCCCAATCCAACTTCAATAATATTAATATCAGTTTTTTCTTTTACAAAATATTCAAATGCTAAACCAACAGTCATTTCAAAAAAACTTAAATGATGTTGCTCAAAAAATGATTTATTTTTCGTAACGAATTCACAAATATATTTTTCTGAAATTTCTTCACCATTAATTTTTATACGCTCTCTAAAGCTTTTTAAATGAGGTGAAGTATATAATCCAACTTTATATCCTGCTTCTTGCAAAACAGATGCCAAAAGATGTGATGTTGAACCTTTTCCATTAGTTCCTGCAACATGAATACATTTTAAATGATTTTCAGGATTATTAAGATGGTTTACAAGTAAAATAGTATTGTTTAAATTGGGCTTGTACGCACTTGTACCTTGCTGTTGGTACATGGGTAATTGAGTGAAAAGCCAGTTTATTGTTTCTTGATAGTTCATTACTTTTTAATAAAAAATTCTTAATATAAAATAATTTACCAATTTTGTAGTTTAATATTGTATTAGAATTTATCTTTATTGCAAATTTGGAATTATTTTTACAATTAATACAAAAATATAATTTATATGATTAACTTTTTTCTTCAAGCTCAAAATGATTCAATTGCTCAAGCTACAGGAGCATTAATAGAAGGCACAGTAACAACTAATGAAATTTCTGTGTTAGAGTTTATTTTTAAAGGAGGTTTTTTCCTTATTCCAATAGCACTTTTACTTTTTTATACTTTTTATTTAATAATTGAACGATTTTTATATATAAATAAACGTGCTGTAATTGATCCAAATTTAATTCGAGATATTCGAGATAATTTAAATGCTGGAAATATAGACTTAGCCGTTTCTACTGCCGAAAGAAATTCTACTGCGTCAGGATATGTTCTTAGAGAAGGAATTTTAACAATTGGAAGACCAATTGCAGAAATTGAATCAAATATGGAAAGAGCTGCTAATATAGAAGTTGGCGAAATGGAAAAAAAGCTAGGTCAACTTGGTCTTATTGCAGGTATAGCTCCAACTTTCGGATTTATTGGAACAATTTCTGGAGTGATTAAAATTTTCTACAGTATTTCTCAAACAGAAGACATCAGTATTGGTAATATTTCTGGAGGTTTATATGAAAAAATGATTAGTTCTGGTGCAGGTTTAGTTGTTGGTATTATAGCTTATTCTGCTTATCACTTATTCAACGGAAAAATCGATAGTTTTGCATTAGGAATTCAAAAGCAAGTATTAGATTTTGTTAATATAATTCAAAGACCAAATGGTAAAACGAAATAAACGATTTCATGCCGAAGTAGCAACTTCATCACTAAGTGATATTATGTTTTTCTTACTGTTGTTTTTTTTAATAATATCAACATTAGCCAATCCAAACGTAATTAGAATGACGTTACCTAAATCTAAAAATAATGAAAAGACTAACAAACAACAAATTTCATTATCTGTAACAGAAGAAAAAAAATTTTATTTAGATAAAGAAGAGGTTTCTTTTGATCAATTAGAAAAAACATTATTGGCTAAAATGGGTGATTCTAAAGATCAATCTGTTGTAGTGAGAATTCCATTTAATTTGCAAGTTCAAGATTTGGTTGACATCTTACAAATTGGAGTTAAGAATAAGCTAAAGTTTGTTATAGCAACTAATAGTTCAAAGTAAAACAAGTGTTTATTTAGTTTAATTCTATTTATTTAGAAAGTGTTTTTAATATGAAATAATTTTAAAATTATTTAATCTTTTAAACTAAAGTTATATCTAATTGTTCCAACTTGTTTTTCTGTACCATCTGGACTTTGACTCCATTTTGTATTCATTGCAGCAATTTTTGCTTGTGATGCTAAACAACTAGCGGCATTTGTTGTTCCTCTTGCTCCAGGTTTAGCGTCTACAACATTTCCATTTTTATCCACAGTAATTTGTACTACTACAACGCCTTCTTCATTACAATTATATGCTGGTTGTGGTTTGTTTAAAGCTCTTCTTCCATTTAAGGCATATCCTGAACCATTGCCTAAACCATTTCCACTACCATTTCCGCCGCCACTTCCGGAACCTGTACCACTTCCAGTGCCTGTTCCATTACCATTACCAGTTCCGCCACCAGTACCGCCACCAGAACCACCAGTTCCATAACCGCTTGAGTTTATACTACCATTTACAGAACCTTGATTTCCTTTTGTGCTAGAATTTCCATCGCCACCTTTATTTTTACCATTAAGTATGTTTGCTAAAGCATCATTGGTATTGCTGTTAACTTTTGGTTTTATAACAACAGGTTTTACATCTTTTTTTATTATGGGTTTAATAATTTTTACAGGTTCTTTTTTTGGAATAACAACATCAGTTTTATCAGTATTATCATCTTGAGAAATAATATCTTCATCCTGAGTTTCTTGAGCTGCAATAGGTTTTGTTACATCTTTTACATCCAATTCTTTACTTTGAAAATCAGCCCCAGAACCAAAATCGGTATCGCCAAAATTTACTGTAACTCCGCCACCACCACCGCCACCAGCTAAGGCAACAAGTTCAGCATCTGATGGTGGCCAAAATCTTATAAAAAATAGCAATAGTAATAAAACTCCATAAATAAGCGTCGCTATTAAAAACGATTTTCTTTTGTCTTTTGCTGTAGAATCTAAATTCATAAACTTAGTTTTAATGTTTTTAACGCCGAAATATACTAAAAATTGTTATTCTATTGATTTATTAAGTTTAGATTTTAATGAATACTTAAGCCAAATATAACCTATTAAACCTGAAATTAATGATGCAATCAAAATCATGAATTTAGAATTGTTTATAATTTCTTTATCGTTAAAAGCTAATAACGCAACAAAAATTGACATTGTAAATCCAATTCCACCTAAAAATCCAACTCCAATAATCATATTCCAGTTTAATTCTTTTGGTAATTCGGAAAGTTTTAATTTAACGGCTAAATATGCAAAAGTTAGTATTCCAATTGGTTTTCCTATAACTAGCCCAAAAATTATGCCTAAAGAATAATTTTCAGATATAGTATGAAATAAATCTTTTCCAATAGCAATTGAAGTATTGCTTAAAGCAAACAATGGAATGATTATAAACGCAACTGGTTTATGAAGAAAATGTTGTAATTTATAAGATATTGTTTTAGTACTTCCATTGTCAAACGGAATTGCAAATGCCAAAAGCACACCAGTTATTGTAGCATGTACTCCTGAATTTAACATAAAATACCACATAATTACTCCTCCAATTAAATATAAGATTAAACTATTAATTTTAAATCGATTCATTAACAATAATATTCCAAACGTAGCTAAAGAAAGGAACAAATTTGTGAAATAAATAGTTTTAGTGTAAAAAAGTGCAATTAAAATAATGGCTCCTAAATCGTCAATTACTGCAAGTGCTGTTAAAAATATTTTTAATGAAACAGGAATTTTATTTCCTAATAATGATAAAATTCCTATAGCAAATGCAATATCTGTAGCCATTGGAATTCCTATTCCAGATTGTGTTTTAGTCCCAAAATTAAATGCAAAATATAGTAATGCAGGAAATAACATTCCGCCAAAAGCACCAAAAATTGGTAAAATGGCATCTTTAATTTTTGAAAGTTCACCAATGTAAATTTCTCGTTCTAACTCTAATCCAATTAATAAGAAGAAAATAGCCATTAAACCATCATTAATCCAATATTCGGCAGTGTGGTTTCCAATAGTATAATGCCAAATTGCAATATAATTTCCTGAAAAATACGAATTAGATAAAATGACTGAAATAACAGTAAATACAAGCAATACCAATCCGCCAGCTTTTTCACTTTCAAAAAAAGACTTGAATAGTTTTGTTGCTTTCAATTTAAATTGTTCTCATCATTTTAATTCGATAATGAGTTTCACAAATATAGAATTTTATTAAATCTGTTTAACTAGCTTTTTTAAATAATTGAAATTAAAATGAGTAAATCACTCCAGTCGAATGATCCTTTTTTGAGCCAGTAACACTTTTTAAAACATTAATCTGATTTCTTAATTTTAAAACGCCCAACAATCCGAAAATTAGCGCTTCTTTAAATTCTAAAGTTTTTTTATCAGGAATAATGATTTCAATATTTGGCAAATGAAATTTCATTCGTTCTATTAAAAAATCATTATATGTACCGCCACCAGTAACAAGAAGTTTTCCTTTGCGAGTTTCAACGCAATCTAGTGCTAACGCTGTTTGAAACGCAATATGCTCAGTAAAAGTATGCATTTTATCTTCAATCGAAATGAAATATTTTTCAATTAAGGGTAAAATTATTTGTTTTACAAATTCAAATCCAAGCGATTTAGGAAATGTTTTTTTATAATATTCAAGTGAATTTAATTCATTAAATAAATCAGGATTTACTTTACCAGAGCGAGAAATTTCACCTTTATCGTCATAATCTAAAC
>JAYTPS010000020.1:0-6911 GCA_043747155.1 Flavobacterium sp.
ACTAGAAATTACTGGTACGTGCCAAGCCATTGCCTCGAGTGCAGCAAGACCAAAACTTTCTGTTTCTGACGGCAATAAAAACAAATCTGAATTGCTCAATATCATATCTATTTCGTTACTATTTCCAAAAAAAATCACTTTGTCTTGAATCTGTAATTGCACACAAAGTTGTTCTGCTTTTTCTTTTTCTGGTCCATCGCCAACCATCATTAATTTGGCAGGAATTTTTTGCTGAATTTTATAAAAAATATGAATAATATCCGGAATCCTTTTTACTTTTCTAAAATTACTTATGTGTGTGATAATGCGCTCATTGTTGTTTGCCATTACCGATCTACTACAACTTTGTGGCGCAATATTTTGATTTTTGTGCAATTCAATAAAGTTTGGAATGACATGAATTTCTTTGTCGATTGCAAATAATTTTTGGGTGTTTTCTTTCAAATTTTGTGAAACCGAAGTTACAAAATCAGATTTATTGATGCTAAAGGTTACCGCGGTTTTATAATGCGGATGATTGCCAACCAAAGTAATATCTGTACCGTGAAGTGTCGTAATCATTGGGATTTTGATACCTTCGTCTTGTAGCATTAACTTTGCCATATATCCTGCGTATGCGTGCGGAATGGCATAATGAACGTGTAATAATTCTATTTTATATAACTTAACCATGTCTACCAATTTGCTAGACAAAGCCAATTCATAAGGTTGGTAATGAAACAAAGGATATTCTGGAACGTTTACTTCGTGGTAGTGCACATTAGAATTTAATAGTGCCAAACGTACTGGTTGTCTGTAGGTTATAAAATGAATTTCGTGTCCGCGATGTGCTAATTCTAAACCAAGTTCGGTTGCCACTACGCCACTTCCACCAAAGGTTGGATAACAAACTATTGCTATTTTCATTGTGTATTTTTAGTTGTACGAAGTTAATGAAAATTGAGTTTGTTTTTAAATTTTAATCCACTAGTTTCACATTCTTTACAAACATCATACTTTATTATTGTTTTAATTACTGCTTTTTGATTGGATTTTAACTTTTGCGAAAAGCTATTGTTTACTAATAATAATGCAATAAAAATGTAAAAAAATATTTCATAATTTATTTATTTAAAATGGTATCCAGGATAATTATTTTGAATGTATTGACGAATGTTCTCTATTGAAAGTTTTTTTTGTGAATTAGATTCTGAAAGTGTTCTGTTGTAATATAAATAGTTATAAATTTCTTGTTTAATAAAATGTGCCTTGACAAAAACCAGTAACCGAAGTTTCTACAGCACTTCCAAATGGTGTGATTTTAGTATTAACAAATTCTATTCTAAATTTATTTAATCCTAAATCGGTAACATGCATTGATCCAGTTGAAAAGATATATTGACTTGTATCGTTTAGATATTGACCAGTTGCTTTAGAATTTAAAGGAAGATTCGAATTAGAAATTTCATAAGTACCATCAATTAATGCTTGACCTATTGGATAAGTAATTTTTAGTTCCATTGTTGCATTAAAATCATTTGTTGATGCTGAGTTTTTTTTTAAATAAAATGTTCTTTTATTTGCTTGACCACTATTTACACCTGTTTCTAAAGAAGTATTAAGTGTTCCTGCTGAGATTGAAGGATTGAAATTTACAAGATTAATATTAATGTTTGATTGAAAATTATTAGTAATAATTGCATCATCTTTTTTATCACTTGAACAGCTAATTACAAATAATAATATTAAAAAAAAGCTAAAAGTTTTTTGGATATTTTTCATTTTTATTGTTTTAAAATTAATTAATTATTGCGTCTTGTATAATTTTTTGAATGTCTTCGCGAATGTTTTCCTTTGAAAGTTTGTTTGGTGCATTAGAGTCTGGAAAGGTTCGGTTGGATAAAAATACATAAATAATTTCGGTTTCTGGATCTGCCCAAGCCATTGTTCCTGTAAAACCTGTATGACCAAAGCTAGTTTTAGAAACACAACCGCAAGTTGGACCTTCTTTTCCTAATTGTGGCTTATCAAATCCTAAACCGCGGCGATTACCATCTTGACAAAAATTACAGGTATTGAAAACATCAAAAGTTTCAGGCGAAAAGTATTGAATTGTTCCATAATTTCCTTTATTTAAGAACATTTGCATCATTTTGGCAATATCAATTGAGTTTGAAAAAATTCCAGCATGACCTGCAATTCCGCCTTCCATTGCTGCTTCCATGTCGTGCACATATCCTTGAATTCTTGTATGTCGAAAATAAGTATCTATTTCAGTTGGAGGAATTATTGACATATCAAATCTTCGTAACGGATTATACATTGTATTATTCATTCCTAATGGCTTAAAAAAAAGATCTGTACTTAAATTGTCTATAGATTTGCCAGTGGTTTTTTCGAGAAAATCTTTTAAAATAATGAAGGTAAAATCACTATATTTATATTCTTTTTTATCTAATAATTTGCTTGAAGCAATTTTTGCCATTATTGAATCTTGATAATCATTTCTAATGTATAAATTTTCGGAAACTTGCTTTGCAAAATCTTTTTGATAACTCAAACTATAATATTTATCTAACGGACATTTATCTGCATCGATTGTTGCTTTGTAAAATGGTTCCCATGCTTGTAATCGAGCATTGTGTGATAATAATTCTTTAAATGTAATTGAATCTTTGTTGGTGTTTTTAAAAACTGGAGCCATTTCTCCTAACCTACTGTTTAAATATACTTTTTTATCATCATATACTTTCATAACATTTGGTAATGTAGAAACCATTTTAGTAACTGAAGCAACATCATATAAATCAGAGTTTTGAACTTTGGTTTTTTTATCATAAGTATGATAACCAAATGCTTTTTGATAAATAACTTTGCCTTTTCTGGCAACAAGAATTTGCATACCTGGAGCCATTTTACCATCAATTGCTTTGTTGGCATATTTTTCTATTTCGTCAAGTTTTTTAGAATCCATTCCAACACTTTCTGGAGTTGAAAAGCCCAATCTGTTTATTTTTTTGGTAAATAAACCATCATTTACAAGAAAAGAATTGTTAATTGAAACTGGTAACTTTCCTTTAGCATCGACAGCACCAAAAATAATTTCGGCTGAAACCTCTTGTGCAATATCTCCATTTTGATAAGAAACAATTACTGATTTTATAGAATCAAAATTTGGAATTTGTAAAAGACAATATGGTTTTGCAAAAACATCTAGTATTACATTATTATTAGCTGAAACTTTATCAATAAGTTGAAGTTCTGAATCAGTAAATTCATGTTTTTTCCACCATGACTTATCCGATTTGTGAAAGCTAATTATTACAGAGTTAAATTGCTTTAAATCAACTAGTAAACTATCTAAATTTGAATTAGAAACTTCAGTAATTTCAGTATATTTTTTTAATGTATTTAAAAAAGTTGTTCCAGCATCATCACCCAATTTTATATAAGCCACTTTTGTTTTTGATAAATCGTTTATTGGAATTATTTCATCTTTATTTTTTAAAACTGTAACAGCATTTTCATAAAGTTTATATTGCAATTCTGAATTGAATTGAGGATTTATATCTGCAATTAAATTAATTTCATCAATTGGTTTATAATTATTTAATCCAGCTTTAAATTTATAATGTAAAATCTTTTTTACTGATTGTGCTAAACGTTCCTCTGTAATTAAAGTGTCATTGTATGCTTTTGTTATTTTTTCAACAGCCAATGGTACATTTTCTGCAAAAAGCAATATATCATTTCCTGCTAAAAATGCTTGCAAATCAATATCACCAGGTTTTTTAAAATTACTGGCGCCTTTCATATTTAAGGCATCTGTAAAAATTAAACCTTCAAATTTTAATTCTTTTTGAAGTAAATCTGTTACAACATTATACGAAAGTGATGTAGGATAATTTTCACGAGGTTCTAAGCTAGGAACATTAAGATGTGCTACCATTACAGATTCTAAACCTTCGTTAAACATTTTCTTGTAAGGATACAGTTCTATATCTTCAATATGTTCACGAGAAAAGTTAACTATTGGTAATGTTTGGTGAGAATCTGTTGATGTGTCGCCATGTCCTGGAAAGTGTTTACCAGTAGAAAAAACTCCTTGATTTTGAACTCCTGTCATTAAAGCAATAGCACTTTTAGTAACATTATATTTATCTTCGCCAAAAGCACGACTTCCAATAATAGGATTTAATGGATTTGTATTAACATCGATTACAGGTGCAAAGTTAAAATGAACACCAAGTCGCTTACTTTCTTTACCCATTTGTTCACCCATTTTTTCAATTAGTTTTAAATCTCTAATTGCACCAAGCGTCATGTTCCATGGAAATTTATAGGTTGAATCTAATCTCATATTTAAACCCCATTCGGCATCAATACCAATAAACATTGGAAACTTGGACTTGGCTTGAAAGCGATTTGTAAGTTTGGCTTGACGCATTGGTCCGCCTTGAAAAAAGATTAGTCCACCAATTTTATAATCTCTAATTAGTTTGTCTAGAGCATTAAAATGAACAGTATCTTTATTAGAGTAAGCTGCAACCATAAACAATTGCCCAACCTTTTCATTGAATGGCATTTGATTATAAACACTATCAACCCAATTATTTTCAGCTATACTTCCTTTGAAAAAAGTTTTTTTACTACTTATTGGATCTGAAATTTCAACTTTATCATTGATAGGTTTTTCAGCTATTGGTAATTTTTTATTGGCATATTTATCCTTTGTAGACGAGCAATTCGTTACAAAAGAAACTATTATAAATAAAAAGAAAAGCTTAATTATATTTTTCATCACGATTTTTTAAAAGAATCGACTGTGCCAACTATCACTGGCAGGAACTTCCCAGTTTTCATTGAATTCTTCAATTGTATTTACTAAATTATTAAAAACAATTGTATTTTCTGATACTGATTTTTCTTTAGCTAATTTTTTAAATTCTAATAAGGTTTTATAGGTTACAAATTCGCCTTGTTTAAAAGCAACATTCATTTTGTCTAATAAATCTACACTATACTTTTGCTCAATATTTTGAATAAATTCTACCGACTTATCTATAGAACAACCTGTTGCAACTTGCACTTCTTGATTTACAGCAATAATAATAAATCTGTTATATTTTATTTGGAAAGATGCTTCAAGTGAAGTTCCATGCGCTGACCAATTTTTAATAAAATTTTGTAAATCTTCATTGATAGTTGCTATTTCCTCCTCAGAAAATTTTCTGCTAGATTGGTATATCCAAATTTTAGATTCTTCGGTTAAATTTTCAAATGGAATGTACATATTTTTTATTTTTATAATTGGGAAATTAACCCAAAACCAGTTATTTTTCCATCAAAAAAAGGAATAAAAACTGTGTTATTATTTGATGATTTATTATTTAAAAACAATTTACTAATTTTTGGAACCAACCAATAAGCAGCTTTTGTAGTCAAAATTCCTATTCCTGCGCCTGTTACAACATCTGTAAACCAGTGTCTGTTATGGTACATTCTTAATGCTCCAACACTTGTTGCTACCGCATAACCTGAAATTCCGAACCAAATAGATTTGTCTTTATATTCTTGATAAAGTAACTCTGCTCCTAAAAACGAATTGGCTGTATGTCCTGAAGGAAAGGAATTATAGGTTGAATTATCAGGACGTAACTGTTTGCTAGCATTCTTAATAACTTTAATGGTAATACCCATTAATATTGTTGATGTTGCTAAAATCAAAGTTTTATTTTTAAAAGAACTTTTACTTTTAATTCCTATAAAATCTAAACTTAAAACTGTTGTAGCAGGAACAAATTGCATAACATCATCAAAATCTATTTTATCTTTTCCATATTCATTAAAAGAATCATTTTTAAAACTTTTAAATAATCTTAAATTTTTATTTTCTAGTCCAATTAATCCATAACTAATAAAAACTGTTGGAATAATTAACTGTTTGTAATTGAATTTTGAATTATTGGATATTTCAATTTTTAAAGAATCTTTTACAATAGTATCTGTATTAATTTGAGCCAATAAAGTTGAATTTATTGACATTAATAAAAACATTATTATTGCAATTCTTATATTCATTTAACTATAAATCTTGAGCATTGGCAATAAGTTCGGCAATATCCATAACTTTAACAGATGCTTCTTTTTCTTTATTTTTTACACCATCACTCATCATAGTATTGCAAAATGGGCAAGCTGCTGCAATAATATCTGGTTGGATTTCTAGTGCTTGTTCTGTTCTTTCAATGTTTACTTCTTTATTTCCAGCTTCGGCATCTTTAAACATTTGTGCACCACCAGCACCACAACACAATCCGTTAGCTTTAGATTTTTTCATTTCTACAAATTCAGCATCCAATTTTTGAATTAAATCTCTTGGTGCTTCATAAATGTTGTTAGCTCTACCGAGATAACAAGGATCGTGAAATGTGATTTTTTTCCCTTTAAATTGTCCACCTTCAATAGTTAATCTACCAGAATCTAATAATGATTTTAAAAATTCGGTATGATGAATTACTTCATATTTTCCACCCAATTCTGGATATTCATTTTTTAAAGTATTAAAACAATGCGGACAAGCGGTTACAATTTTTTTAGCTTCATAAGCATTTAGCACTTCAATATTCATCATGGCTTGCATTTGAAATAAAAATTCGTTTCCAGCACGTTTTGCAGGATCGCCTGTACACGATTCTTCGGTTCCAAGTACAGCAAATTCAACCTTTGCACGATTTAAAATCTTAACAAATGCTTTGGTAATTTTCTTTGCTCTATCGTCAAAACTTCCTGCACAACCAACCCAAAATAATACTTCTGGTTGCTTGCCTTGCGCTAACATTTGAGCCATTGTTGGCACGTTTAATACTTCTTGCATATTTAAAAGTTTAGAAGTTTAAAAGTTTAAGAGTTTAATCTAAAACTGATAAACT
>JAYTPS010000021.1:0-3616 GCA_043747155.1 Flavobacterium sp.
TCTAGAAAATCCGCTACTTTTTAGTGAGTTATTATTAGAAGGAAGAAAAAAACAATTTCACAACGCAACAATCGAACCTCATGAAATTGTGTTTCTAGACAGAGGAATTCCAGATATTTTGGCATACATGCACTACATTGGCGATAGTTATCCTGCGTTTTTTGATTACGCTTGCAAAGAAAATAAATATACTAAAATATTTATTCTTCCACCTTGGGAAGAAATTTACGTTAGCGATGATGAACGTTATGAAAACTATGAACAAGCTAAATTAATTTACAATCATCTTACCGAAACTTATCAAAATTATGGCTACAATTTAATTGAAGTACCAAAAGGAACTGTTGATGAGCGAATTGTTTATATTTTAAAACAATTATAATTTATTGTTTTTATTACTTTTACAAAATATTCTTAATTCGTAATTCTAAATTATTAATTGATTTATAATGTCAAATCCATTAGAAATTCTTCAAAAATATTGGAATCACGATGCGTTTAGAACTCCGCAAGAAGATATTATTGCATCGGTTTTAGCAACTAAAGATACTTTTGGATTAATGCCAACTGGTGGTGGTAAATCAATTACATTTCAAGTTCCAGCAATGATGATGGAAGGAATTTGTTTAGTAATTTCGCCTTTAGTTGCCTTAATGAAAGATCAAGTTTCTAATTTACAAAATAAAGGAATTAAAGCCATTTGTTTAACTGGCGGAATTTCTTCTGATGAAATTATAGATTTATTAGACAATTGTGAATTTGGAAATTATAAATTTTTATACTTGTCGCCAGAAAGGTTGCAAAACGATTGGATTCTTGAACGCATAAAAAATCTTCCTGTAAATTTAATTGCAATAGACGAAGCACATTGTGTCTCGCAATGGGGAAATGATTTTAGACCTGCCTATTTAAAAATTGTAAAATTAAAAGATTATTTTCCAAAAGTTGCTTTCTTGGCATTAACAGCATCGGCAACTAAAAGAGTTCAAGAAGATATTATTAAATTATTACAACTTAATAATCCTGCAATTTTTACTAAATCATTTGCTAGAGAAAATTTGGCTTATATGGTTTTTAATGTAGAAGACAAATTGCATTTGATGGAACAAATTTTAAAAAAAAATAAGCAACCTTCAATTATATATGTAAACAATAGAAAATCTTGTTCAGAAACGGTAACACAGCTAGAAACACTTGGCTTTTCTGCAACCTATTATCATGGTGGATTATCTGCTAAAGATAAAGAAAACCACATGAAACTTTGGATGGACGAAAAAGTTCAAGTAATTGTTGCTACAAATGCTTTTGGAATGGGAATTGACAAAGCCAATGTAAAAACTGTAATTCACTTGCACATTCCTCCTAATCTTGAAAATTATTATCAAGAAGCAGGAAGAGCAGGACGAAATGGAGAAAAAGCTTTTGCGGTTTTGCTTACAAATCCATCAGATGTTATTCATGTAGAAGCACAATTCTTAAATGTTTTATCTGACAAAGCATTTTTAAATTTAGTTTTTATTAAAATGTGTAACTATTTTAGAATTGCTTATGGTGAAGGAATTGATGAAAAATTTAGTTTTAACATCAACCATTTTTGCACTAAATATAGTTTTCCAATTTTAAAAGTTTACAACGCATTGCAATTTTTAGATAGACAAGGAATACTAAATTTATCACAAGAATTTACAGAAAAAATTACATTACAATTTATAATTTCGTCTAAAGAAGTAATTAGATACATGAGTTTGCACAAGCAAGATGAAGAAATTATATTAACAATTTTAAGAACAAGTCCTGGAATTTATGAATCCCAATCGGACATTAATATTTCATTAATAGCCAAAAAATCGAACACTGATGAAAGTGTAGTTTTGGCAGTTCTTCATAAATTAAATGAAAAAGGAGTTATTGAACTACATGCTAAAAACAATGATGCAACCATTACATTTAATGAAGTTCGCGAAGATGAAAGAACCATAAACAGAGTAGCCAAATATCTCGAAGCACAAAATCAATTAAAAACTGATCAATTAAAATCGGTACTACATTATATAAAGGAAGAAAAAAAATGCAAAAATAAATTACTTTTAAGTTATTTTGGAGAAATGATAAACGAAGACTGTGGTAATTGTTCCTATTGTATTTCAAAAAATAAAACTAAAACAGACACTTCAACTTTATCAGATAAAATAGTTGGTTTACTAAAAATTCAAGATTTAAATTCGAGAGATTTAGTAAAGTTGACTAAATATTCTAAAGACGATGTTATCTTTGCGCTTCAAAATTTAATGGAAAACGATACTATAATTGTTAATCCAAACAATAATTACTCAATAAAATAATTGTACTCAATTCTGAAATATATTCAGAACAAGTAAATTCAGCATAAAATGGAAAAATTAAAAATCGTTTTTATGGGAACTCCAGAGTTTGCCGTTGGCATTTTGGAAACTATACTAAAAAATAACCACGAAGTTGTTGGAGTAATAACAGCTGCCGACAAACCTGCTGGTCGAGGACAAAAATTAAAATTTTCGGCTGTAAAAGAATATGCATTACAACACAATTTAAATTTATTGCAACCAACCAATTTAAAAGATGCCGTTTTTTTATCAGAACTAAGAAGTTTAAATGCCAATTTGCAAATTGTAGTTGCCTTTAGAATGTTACCCGAAGTTGTTTGGAAAATGCCAAAATTTGGAACTTTTAATTTACATGCCTCTTTATTGCCAAATTATCGAGGCGCAGCTCCAATTAACTGGGCAATAATAAATGGAGAAACCAAAACTGGAGTTACTACTTTTTTTATAGATGATAAAATTGATACCGGAGCAATAATCTTGAGTAAGGAAATTTCAATTTCTAATTCAGAAAACGCAGGTGAACTGCATGATAAATTAATGTTATTAGGATGTGAAGCCGTAATAGAAACATTAAATTTAATTAAAAATGACGCTGTTAAAACGACAATACAAAAAGATTCAGACGAAATAAAAACAGCTTACAAACTAAATAAAGAAAATTGTAAGATAGATTTTAATAAACATGGACAAGAGATTTATAATTTAATAAGAGGATTATCACCTTACCCAAGTTCTTGGTGCATTATAAAAGATGTAAATGAGGAATGGAATGTTAAAATTTATGATGTAATTTTTATATTAGAATTACATAATAATGCTATTGGAAGTATGATTATTACCAAAAAAGAAATGAAAATTTCAGTTAAAAATGGTTTTTTAGACGTCATTAGTTTGCAATTTCCAGGAAAAAAAAGAATGAGTTGTTCAGAATTATTGAATGGAATGAGTTTTTCTAAAGACACAAAAGCTTTGTAAAGTACTGAAATCATTGAAATAAATAGGAAATTATAGTTGAAAAATGATGCTTTTATTAACAAAAGCATTGAGTTATCAACAAATTCGTTAAAAATAACCTCAATCGCTTGTGTAGCCAGTATTTTCTACTAAATTTGTTTTGATTAACAAAAATGTTTAACCAACAATTAATAACTATCTATTATGAACAAATCAGAATTAATCGATGCTATTGCTGCTGATGCAGGAATTACAAAAGCTGCTGCTAAATTAGCATTAGAATCATTTTTAGGAAACGT
>JAYTPS010000022.1:0-6364 GCA_043747155.1 Flavobacterium sp.
GTTAAATGGCGAAACTTTTATTGAAGGTGCAATATGTGATAATCCTGAACGTGATTTTCCAGCTTCATTATTAAAGCTAAAAACGCTAGTTACGCTTTCTCCTCCAAATGTATTAGAACGGTATTCTACAATTAATCCTGCATTTATTTTTTTATTATTAGAAACTCCTGTAAAAACTTCTAATGAAGTTGTAAAAAAGTTGGAGCGAAGCACATCAATCTTTGTCCCATTACTCTCGGCACGTGTTTGAGTATATAAACCATTGAACCATTTGATGTCTAATTTCCCTTTTTCAAGTAATTTAGAAGGTGTATAATTTTGAATATTGGATTGTTCAACTTTAGTGCTATCTTGTTGTGCAAATGTTTCAAAACTTATTAAAATAGATAAGGTTAAGATTATTTTTTTCATCATTTATTTTTGTTTAAATTGGTTGGTATATTTTATTTTTTATTTAAAGTCCAATCATAAATATAATATGAAACTTTGTAATTAGTGTCAATTTTGGAATCTCGATATTGGTTGATAAATTCTATTTCATTTTTTCCTTTAGAAATAAAATCATCCTTATACCATTCAAAAATTTGAGATAGTTCTACTTTTTTAGAAGCCGAGTTTACTTTTATAAAATTAGGATTATTTAATGCTAGTTTGGCTTGTTTGCTTAATTGTTCTTCTAAAGTTTCTGGTAAATAAACTGCGTTTATAATTGGCGGACAACCATTTGCGCCACAAACCAAAACAAAGTGTACACGAGGATCATGATATTTTTCACGAATCATTTTGTTTTCAATATCGTTTAAAGTAAATTTTTTTCCAGTTATTGTATAAGTTCCTTTATCAAATAAACCAGCAATATCTAATGGAGATTTTATAGGATATTTTGAAACTATTCCTTTTATTAATGATAAATTATAAGCATTAATCCAAAAAGCTTTTTGAGAAGTTATAGTTTCTTTTGAAACATCAATTTTTGCTGCAATTTCTAATGCCTCATTTAATAAAGTAGCATCGTTTTTAATAGATTGATAATCAACTTTGCCACTAGAAACATTCATTTTTAAAAACACATTGGTTTTTGAAAAAAAAGTGGTAACATCTTGTGCATTAGTTAGAGTTGTTACAGCTAAAAATAGAATTGCAATATACTTTTTCATTGGTTTTAATATTTTGTTAATTATTGGAGCAAAAATGGAGTATATAAAAAATAAACTTTGTCTTTTACTTTACATTTAGAGTAAAAAACAACTTTTTTAATTCTGTTTTTTTATAAAACTGGAAGCTTGATTTTCATCAAACTTCCAGAACAATTTAAACAAACATGAATGAAAATATAATTGTTTTTAAATACTAATTATATTATCTAGTAATAGTTCCTGAAGGAAAGGCACCTAAACTTCTATTCATATTTACTGTTGCACCTTCAACAGCAGGATTTGCTACTGTATGAGTCAATGGTTTTAAAGTAAACGGCATTGTAGAATTATCTGGATTTGGTTCAACAGAAATGACTAAAGTTGCTCCACTTAAATCCCAAGGAAAAGTTATACCGGTTGGTGCATTCGTAATAAAATCTTCACCAGGAAATGGTGGCGCAGATAGTGTTCCTGAATAAGAAGCAGTCAAATCTGAGATACCAGGATTAGAAAATTTTCCAGTACTTAATGCGGTGCCATTTTTAACAACCCAACCTTCATATTTCCAACCTGACTCGAGAGTTGGTAAATTGAAACCATTACTTGGTCCATTACCATCCATAAACCAAACACCTGCAAGCGGATCTATTGTGCTCATTGAGGTTGGAGAAGCAATTAAATATTTTCCGGTTGAAGATGCGAAATCACCAACAATTCCAGCAGAAACTGTAGCAGAATTTCCAGAGAAATCACCTACTAAATATTTAGTGTTAGATGGTGCAGGATCATTATCATTGGTAGGTTCAATACTTAAAACGAACTTTGTTGCAGCTGCTAAAGAAGTTGCATCAATATTGAAAGTTGTTTTAGATAATACTCCAGCATCGTTTACTGTAAATGTTCCTGTTGTAACTGGTGCGCCATTTACAATTATCCAACCTTCATACTTGTAATTAGCACCTAAATTTTCAAGTCCAGATAGGTTTAACTTTAACTGTGGTGTTACAGCATTATCGTCTTTGCTACACGAAACTAATACCATTCCAAATGCCATTAGTGTTAAGAATTTGTTTTTCATATAAATTTGATTTTTAAAATTTTAACAAAAATCGGTTGATATGTTTTATATTCTATTTTCAATTTCACCTTAATAGTTAGCAATTTTACATTATAGATAATTATTGTGAAAATTTGTAACGATATTTGAAATGTCATTAATTACAAATATGAAAAAAATTATTTTATTGTTACTTTTAGGATATTCAATCTGCTTTTATTCTCAAACTAATATTATTGAAACAATAGATTGGAAGGGTGTAAAAAAAATGAATATAAAATTTATGACCGAGTTTATTCAAACCAAAGTAAAAAGTGCAGTTGATACTTTAAAGTTAGATAATGATGTTGATGCCTTAACACGTTTAAATGGTATTTCTAAAGTAACTTATGAAATAAACACAACTACTTTTGCCAATTATACTATTATTTTTACTATAGTTGAAGATTTTAGTATAATTCCTAATTTAGCTTTATGGACTACAGATATTACTACTGCTTATAGAATAGGATTATATGATTATAATTTTTTAGGCAGAAATAATACCGTTGGTGGATTCTATCAATATAATGGTGTTTCTTCATTTGGATTTAATTATTCGGCACCATTTTTATTTAGTCCAAAATTTGGATTGGAAGTAAGTATTCAAAAGTTAGGTAGTATTGAACCCATTTTTTTTGAAGGTACGACGGCTAAATATCAATACATTAATACTGCTGCCGAATTACTTGGAGTATATCGTATTAACTTTAGAAATTCTGTTAAACTAGGATTTTCACTTTTTAATGAAGATTATGAGTATCAAAATGGAGCAACCAGTAATAATGTTCCATTACAGTTAAAAATTGATAAATATCTATTTAAGTCGAATTATTTATATGATAATTTAAAATATGATTATTATTTGGTAAAAGGTTTTAAAAGTTCAAGTTTCTTTCAGGTGGTTAAAACTTCGAATGAATTTCAAAATAGTTTTATTATTGGATGGAATGATATTTCATATTTTAAAAGATTAGGTTCAAACGTAAATTGGGCAAATCG
Source organism: Flavobacterium sp. (assembly GCA_043747155.1). Lineage (GTDB taxonomy): Bacteria > Bacteroidota > Bacteroidia > Flavobacteriales > Flavobacteriaceae > Flavobacterium. The sequence goes on from JAYTPS010000022.1 coordinate 3,235, forward strand.
ATTGCGACTTGGCTTATCTACAAACTACGTTACACCATTTGCACCATTTTCTGTAGATAATAATTTGAATATTAGAGGAGTTGGTAACGTAATTGATCGCGGCACAGGAACCATTGTTATAAATACCGAGTTTAGAAAGACGTTATATGAAAAAAAATGGTTTGTGCTGCAAGGAAATGCATTTATAGATGCTGGAACTTGGCGACAACCTGGAGAGAGTTTTAGCAATTTTTTTGAAAAAGAGAATGTACGTGTATATCCAGGTGTAGGATTACGAATAATCAACAAAAGAATATTTAATGCTATTTTTAGGTTAGATTATGGGCATGGAATTACTCAAAATGGTAGTAAAGGAATTGTATTTGGAATAGGACAATATTTTTAAAAAATAAGTTGAATGATTGAATTAGGAAGATGGGAATTTAGATTAATTATTTTTTATTGTTTCTTTTTATCGTTGGGTGTTTTCTCTCAAAAAAAAATTAACGGAATTAGTTTTGTTGCTTCTAACAGAGAAATAAATGTAAGTGCTATTGATCCAATTATACAAGTAAATGCCAATTGGGTTACTTTGATGCCGTATGGTTTTATGAAAACAGAAAGTGACACTGCTATTGTATTTAATAGTAAACGCCAATGGATAAATGAACGAATAGAAGGAATTGAAGCAACTTCTGAATTATTTAAAAGTAAAAAAATCAAGATAATGCTCAAGCCACAAATTTGGATTCCTAAAGGTGGTTTTACAGGTTTTATTAAAATGAAATCAGAAAATGATTGGAAAGTATTAGAGGATAATTATGAAAAGTTTATTCTTTTTTATGCTAAAGTTGCTCAATCAACAAATTGCGAATTATTTTGTATAGGCACTGAAATGAACTCGTTTGTAATCTCTCGACCTTTTTTTTGGAGCAATTTAATTTCAAAAATTAAAAAAATTTACACCGGAAAAATAACTTATGCCGAAAATTGGGATTCATATAAAAGTGTTACTTTTATTGACCAATTAGATTATATTGGTGTAGATGCCTATTTCCCTCTAGATAAAGCTAAAACTCCAACTACTAAAGCTATTGAAATGGCTTGGCAATCTTTAAAAAAAGAAATGCAACTGTTATCTAAAAAATACAATAAAAAAATACTTTTTACAGAATATGGTTATCAAAGTAAAGATTTTACCACTCTAGAACCTTGGAATCATTCTAAAAGTAGAACTGTAAATTTAAAAGGTCAAGAAAATGCTATGATAGCAATTTATAATCAATTTTGGAAAGAAGATTGGTTTGCAGGTGGTTTTTTATGGAAATGGTATGATAATAATAATAATTCTGGAGGAGAAAATGATAGTGATTATACCGTTCAAAATAAACCATCAGAAAAAATTGTAAAAAAGCAATATTCAATAAAATAAAAAAGTGCAATCTAATTGTAGAGTTGCACTTTTTCTTTTAAACAAAACAAAATGTATTATTCTTTAATCAATCGTTTTTGATACGTTTTATTTTCTTCATCTGTAATTTTAACAATATAGATGCCTGAATTTAATTCACTAATATTTATAGAACTGTTAGTGTTTGATGATTGATTACTACTAAGATAAACCAAACTTCCTAATGTATTGTATATAGCAACTTTATATTTAGTAGCATTGTCTTGTAGTTTTATGTTTAAATCAATAGTTGCAGGATTTGGATACAATTGTAATTTATTATTTTCAAAATCATTGGTTGCAAGCAAAGAACAATCAGTCGATGTATATGGCGTAAAACTACCAAAATCCCAAAATTGATTAAACGCTAAGCAGTAGAAATAAACAGTTTCAAAATCAGTAATATTCATTCCAGCAGGAATAGTTTTGGTAAAGTTTGCTGCTCCAGAAACTGGAGATATTCCCATTTCAATTCTAGGTCTTGTTAAAAAATTAGAAGGCATTTTCAATTGTGCATTGGTTAAAGTTCCTCTATCTACTAAAAAAATTCTAACATCAGGACCAGAAGCAGTACTGAAATTGGTTGATAAACTAACCGATACCGAGGTTGCAGAATTTAAAACCACATTTACATTACCTGTAACATTATACATTGTAGTACTAGTATTATTTCCAAATGCAGTTACACTTTTGTTACATTGAGAATTTCCTAATTGGAATAATCCAATTGTAAATAAGTATAAAAAAGTAATTTTTTTCATAGCAATTGTATTTTAAATTAATACAACAAAACTAATAATTAACTATAAACCAGCTATTGACAATTTTACCTTAAAGGTTATCAAATTTACATTTTGGATTAAACATATTTATTTTCTCGAAATTCTTTAGGAGAAACACCTTGTTTATTTTTAAAAAAACGGCTAAAGGATTGAATGTCTTCAAAACCCAATTCGAAAGCGGTTTCTTTTATACTTTTTTCTGAATTTAAAAGTATTCGTTTGGCTTCAAGAAAAATTCTATCTTGAATAATTTGTAAAGGCGATTTTTCTATATGATTGGCAAATAAATTGGTTAATGATTTTGCTGGTTTATTCATCAAATCGGCATATTCTGCAACGGTATGTTTGGTTTTATAATGCACTTCTACTAAAAAACTAAAATTTCTAATCACATCCATTTTGGTTTCTTGAACGTAAACAATTTTATTTTCGTCTTTAAAAATTCGTGTTGCAATTATTAAAAAACGCTTCAATAGCATTTGCAACATTTCAATTTGCATTTCGTCTTTGTTCTTTAATTCTGCCAAAAAAACACTCCAAAGTAATTCAAATTTCTTTATGTTTTCTTCGTTCAAATTAATAATTGGAACTTGTGATGCTCCAAAAAACAAAACGCCTTTGCAACCAATTTCACTATCGTGATTATTAATGCAATAAAAATAACGATTAAATCTTATTATATTTATATCTTCTACATTAGAAATGTCTACTTTGTGAAATTCGGTTAAAAAAACCATTTGATTAGGTTTTAATACATAAGTAACATTATCAATAATTAAAGTAGTGTTTTTTTGAGTATTCCAATATACTGAAAGTGTGTCGTTGTTGTTTTTATTTACAACTTCACCATCTGTATTTTTTAACTTGGGAATTCGTTGGCTTCAAAACCTTCGAAGATTGGTGTAGCAGCTGCTGAATA
>JAYTPS010000023.1:0-8134 GCA_043747155.1 Flavobacterium sp.
GCAGAATTATCACCAGCAGCATAATTTCCTACATAAAAATTATTTCCAGTTATCCAAGTTGCGCCAGATTTTACATATTCTAATACTAATGATTCGTGAGGATGACCTTTTTCTGCAAGTAACATTCTACCTGAACATGAAAAAGCAATATCGCTAACAATGGCTTGTGTTCCTGGAACATTTGGAACTTCTTTTTTAGAACTTACAGGTAAATCATTAAAAAGTTTAGTTGCTCCAACTTCAGTGGCTAGAAATTCTCCATTAGAGTCAAGTTCAATCGACCAAATTTCTTTTGTTCCGGGATTACTTGCCCAGTTAACTAGAGGTAAAAAAGTTACAGTTCTTGCAAAATAAACATATGTTTTTCCTGCTTCATTTAAAACTCCAATTCCCCATAATTGTTCACCTTGTGGCGCAAGTCCATCAATTGCATTATCAATTACAAATGGATCAAAAATACTTTTTACAATTCCTGTTGTGGAATCTATTCTATAAATTCTTCCATCTTCAAGATTAGTTGCAAACAATTGATTATTTGTTTTATCATAAGCAATATTTCCAATACTATTTCCAGTTCCAATTCCTGAATTAGGAATAAAAGCCGTTCCAACAGTATTAGGAGTTGAGGTTGAACCAGTTTTTACCAATGGAATAGTTGTATTGGTTGATGTAGGTGTTGAAATATCGGTATAGTAAATTCCTGCGCTTCCTGCTGGACCATAAATTGATAATGCAACATGAGGCCAAAGGTGTTCGTATACATTTGTTGCACTTAAAAAAACTCCTTTTGAATTATCTAATGCAATACCAAATACAAGCCCAATATCGTTATAAGTCCACATTGCAGGTTGAATAGATTGTATTTGATTTGCTCCAAGTGAGCTATCGTTCCAATCGCCACCAACTGGTGCATTAGAGTTATAAGTAGTTTTATATATTTTACCAACACTTGTGTATGTATTTGAAGATTGTGTGGTAACCATATAACCTTCAGGTTCATTCTCTACACAATTAGTAACGTAACTACATGATTCTTTACTGCACGAAGTAGAAAGTGAAACTAATAATATTGCGCCAATTTTTATAATTAAATTTTTCATTTTATTTATTTTTAAAAATTAGTTCGGACAAATAACTTTCATTTCAGTTCTTCTGTTGATAGAATGTTCTTCTTCGCTACAATTTATACCATCAGCACATCTATTTAATAGTACAGTTTCACCATATCCTTTTCCTGTAATTCTGCTTCGATTAATTCCTTGAGATACAACATAATCTACTGATGCATTTGCACGATTTTGAGATAACGTAGCGTTATATTGATGACTTGATCTACAATCAGTATGCGAACCAACTTCAACTTTTACTGATGGATTATCTTGCATAAAACGAACTAATCTATTTAATTCAGGTTTTGCAATTTCTTTGATTACATACTTATCTAAATCGAATAAAATATTTTTCAATCCAAGACCTTTTCCACAATCTACTTTTTCAGCACACATTTCAAGTTTTACAAATAAGTTTTTATCTCTATTGTAATCAGATGCAGAAACTCTTTCTATTTGAGAAAAATAATTTTCCTTTCTACCATACAATTCATAAGTTCCATTTTCTGGCAATTGAAGTAAAAAATTACCATTTGAATCGGTCATTGTTGATTTTTTTACCGCTAAATCTTTATTTTCTAACGTTACATTTATGCCAGAAATTGGAGTAGTAGTGTTACACTCAAATGCTCGACCTTTTATGATAAAGTTTCTATCACCATATAAAATTTCTTTAGTTACCACTCCGCCATTTGCTTGACAGTTTGACAATTCTTGAATTGTTATTGATCCATCTACAAGATTTACACTGTTTAATACTCCTTTAATTGTATAATTATCAGTTTTTACATTGTCAAAAACAACCACGCCAAAACCATTTGTTTTACCAGAATTAGTGGTTTGTCCTGAACTATTTACTAAAACAATATCAGTATCAGGTAGAATTTCTTTGGTATATTTATCTCTTGCAGTAATACTTACTTTGCAACCACAAGTTAAGCAAGCACACATTGGAGGCATGTGAGTTTTACCACAAACAGTGCATTGAATACATTCGTTACAAACTTTTTTCACTCTAGGATTTAATTTAATTGTAATACCAGCATAAATTCCAATTGATGAAATATCACAATTACAAGACTCACGGTTTGCAGGCGTTAACGTTGTGATATTATATTCTGGTACACTTTGCACTGTTGAAGTTGTTGTAAAAGGTGCATATGCAGATGAATACCCAGTTGTAGCATCAACAAGTTCATCAACACCAAAATGTCTTAAATAATAAGCTCCAGCATGAATTCCGAAAGAATTATTGAAGAAATAATTAAATTGTAACGATGCTTTTCCTGAAAATACATTTTTAGCATCATAACCTGCATGATAATTTAATAGAATTGGTAATAGAGTAGAAGTTGTTCCGTCTAACTGTAGTTTTCCACCTTTAATACTTCCAAATCCAGCTCTTAATTTGAATTCAGTTGAAAATCTATTGCTTTTTTGATATTTAAAACTTGGTCCAATTCCGTAAAAAGTTCTAGTAATATTGTCTTTAGAAAAATTTAAACCTGAAATTGGTGCGCCACCAAAGAATAAATTTGATGTTGGATAAGTGTTTTTCGGACTGTTTTTAATGTAGTCAAAATCAGCACCAATTCCAAACCAATTCCAATAATAATCTGCCGAAGCTCCAAGTTCTAATCCACCTTTATAGTCAATATAAGGTGTGTTGTTATCATACATTGGAATAATGTCATATCCACCACGAAGTGAAAATTGAAAGCCAGAACGATTTAATGATGAAGTTACAGGTGTTGTAACTTGGGCATTTGTTTGATTTACAATACTTATAAAAAGTATGAATAAAAGTATTTTAAATAGTTTCATAATAGTTTGTTTTAAAGTTATGGTAATGCATTAAGTGCAGTTGTTAAACCTTCTTGATTTCCAACTGTGGTTTCTGCTAAAGAAAATGTTACCTGATGATTAGCTGTAAGTGGAGTTGATGGTTTGATAGCGTATCTAAATTTTCCGTCTTTTTCTGTAACGAATATTAAATAACATTCCATTCCAACAGGAAATTCTCCATAAGATTTACCCAATGAGTTCGGAAAATCTTTAGATGCAAGAAAAATAAAACTATTTGATCCAGAATATCCAGCAGGGACAAATGATGTTATAGTCGTTTTTGGGCCAGAATAATCCATAAATCTATCACAATTGAACCATCCAAAATCTTGAAAAAAGGCATAATAGTTAGGTTGACCAGTTGATGGATTTGTTTGAATAGAAAAATCGACACCAGTAACTTGTTCCCAAGTAATATCTCCATCAGCATTTGGAGTTCCTGCAAAAGGTAACATTGCAGCATCAGTTCCACCAGTTAAAGCCGTTGGAATTTGTAATTGCATGAAACAATCTGAGGTTAAAACAACTCCGTTTTGAGTTGCTTCAATATAAAATTCACCTCCAGAAATTAATAATCGATCTTCTCCAGATAGGGTTTTTCCCATTGTTGCTTTATTTGATGTAAGCATATCACCTCTATCAAATAATTCGATGAACTCAAGTTTCACTTCACCTGTAACAGGCACACCAGCTTTTCTTAAACAACCTCCATTAATTGTAAGTTTCACACCTTTTTCAGAAGTAAATGTATAAGTAGAACTAGCATCAAATAGTGTAGCTTGTGTCGTACTTATCAATTTGGCTTCAAATAAATTTTTAAAAGTTTCTGATGAAGGAATTTGATTTCCAGGACTTCCATCATCACTGTTGCAACTTATTAATGACATTGCCATTAAAAGAAGTAACCCAATTTTCTTTAATTGATTCATAATTTTTGTTTTTGGTTATTAATCTTGTTTATTGTTTATATAATGTGAGTTCTAAATTTTTATACTAAAAAAATATTTATTCTCACATTATATTTACAATGCAAATCTGCAACACGATTAAAAATTAATCGATGAGTATTAAACTAAAATTAAGTTGAGTAAACAACTAAAAATAATACCGTTAAACAACGGATAAAGAAATAGCTTAACAGCTGAAACAAAAAAAGTAAGAAGATTGTTACTTTGTTTCGAATTAAAAAACTAATTTTATTAACTAAAAACCAAAAACTTATGAAATCACTAACACTTAAATGTTTATTACTTATTTTGTTAACGGCAATAATAACTGCTTTTATAACTTGTTATTTTTGTAAAAAGAAAGAAGTTGTTGATGTGCCTGGCGGAACTAGGAGTAATGATATATGTATGGATTATGATACCATTCAACCGCCAACATTAACTTCAGATTTGGTTAAAAGTATGATTACAAAATATGATAATGCACAATTAAATCACATACAAACAGCTGCTAACAATCCTGTATTAAATGATGCTAGAGCAATATGGTTTGATTTAGAAACATTAAAAAAATTTATATATCATATCGAACACAATGCTGACAAAAATCAAGGCGAATCTAATGGAAAAAAACTAGGTGTTAGAATTTATTATGCTGCATATCCTAAAAATGATGATATGAGAGTTTTTGCTCAAAGTCAAACAGATTCTACATTTACATTTAACCCTGACTATCAATTTAAGCATACATTAGTTATGGTTCCAACAATATCAGGAAGAGATGGAGAGGAATTTGATTTTAATCCACTAGATGTGTCTACCTATAATGGTTTTGTTAATATGGATCCTAAAAATAAATATTCTTTTATAAATAGTAATTATTCTATTCTTACATTGGGTGCAGGAGCAGAGCAAGTAACCTCAAGTAGTTCGGGAACAAGTATAAATGTAAGAAATCATGGAACTTTATTTCCACCAGAATCTACAATTGGTTTTGGTTTTTAAAAATTTAAGCTTATGACCTCATTTGAGATTTTGCAAAAATGTATCATTTGTGCTGAAGGATTATCTGCATTTTTTGGTATCTTATTTTATAATAAGTTAAAGAATACTTATTGGAGATATTTTATATTTTATTGTTCTTTGATTTTTTTGAATGAGGTTATTAGTCTACTTATACTGAATAATTATTTAGAATTTAAGAAATATTTTTTTGATATTTTTGCAATTCCAATACAATTTATTTTTTTTATTTGGCTTTATGCACTAAAGTCTCTAAAGAATGTTAAATTATTTAATTTTTGTATTTCAATATATTTAATTTCATTTTTACCACATTTGTTTTACCAGAAAGACGATGGTTTAATTAACTCAATGAGTTATACAATAGCATGTTTAATTTTATTGATTTTATGTGTTTTTGAATTTAGAAATCAAGTTCAATCTGACGATATTATTTATTTTAAAACTAATAAAATGTTTTATATAAATTTAGGTGTTTTATTATTTTATGTTGGAACAATGCCATTTTATGCTTTTATGCAATATTTTTATTATAATCATAGAGATGTCTTTTTTGTTTATAAATTTTATTCTATATCAATCGGTATCTTAATGTATTTATTATTTTCAGCTTCTTTTATATGGGGAAAATCGAAGACTTAATAACACTTATTATTTTTAATTTATTTTTTATCGCGTTTATTTTTGCGATATTTATTTTCATTCAACAATATCGAATTAAAAAGAAAGAACACACCATGATTTTAAATAGCCAACACGAAGAACATCAAAAAGAACTTCTATCTACACAAATAGAAATTCAAAACCAAACAATGCAGCATATTGGCAGAGAAATTCATGATAATATAGGTCAAAAGTTAACATTGGCTAGTTTGTATACTCAACAACTTGCCTATGAAAATAAAGCACCTCAGATTAAAGATAATATTGAAAGCATTAGTTTAATCATTAATCAATCGCTTTCTGAATTGAGAGAATTATCCAAATCTCTAACAGATGATTCCATAAATTCCTTGACTTTAGTTGAATTGATAAAAATAGAATGCGAAAAAATTAATGATTTAAAAAAATGTAAAGTTTCATTTAAATTTCACAATGAAGTAACTAATTATGATTATCAGACAAAAAGTGTTCTTATACGAATTTGCCAAGAATTTATGCAAAACAGTATAAAACATTCTAAATGTAAAAATATTAATTTAGTTTTATCTAAATCTAATGAATGCCTTAAATTTATTTTGAACGATGACGGATCAGGATTTGATATTAACAAAAAAAGTGACGGAATAGGATTAAATAATATGAAAAAGAGAACCGAAATTATTGGTGGAAAATCAATACTCCAAAGTTCTAATGAAATGGGAACCCAATTAACAATTTCAATACCACTATAAATGAAAAAGAAAATAGTAATAGTTGATGACCATATTCTAATTGCTAAAGCTTTAAAAGAAATTATTTCCAATTTTAAAGAGTTTGAAGTAATTTATGAATGCGAAAATGGTTCTGATTTAATTGATAAATTAAAACCTGATAATTGTCCAGATATTATTTTATTAGATATAAGCATGCCAGTTATGGATGGTTTTGAAACTGCTAAATGGTTAAATGATACTTTTCCAAATATTTTAATTATGACGTTGAGTATGCAAGATGATGAGCTAAGCGTAATAAAAATGATTAAAAATGGAGCCAACGGATATTTATTAAAAAACACTCATCCTGCCGATTTAGAAAAAGCATTATTAAAATTAACAAATGATGGATATTATTATCCGGATTGGGCTTCTAAAATAGTATTTGCTAGCATAGGAGGAGATAAAAATAAAACGACTTCGGTATTAAAATTAACTGATAGAGAAAAAGTTTTTCTGAAACATTCTATCTCAGAAATGAGTTATAAAGAAATTGCAGAAAAAATGTTTTGCAGTCCAAGAACAGTTGAGAGTTATAGAGACAATTTATTTGAAAAGTTAGAATTAAAATCAAGAGTTGGCTTAGCTGTTTATGCCATCAAAAATGGTTTTGAAGTTTAATGATTAGATTTTTCTAAAAAAATCAACTATAAAGTGTGGAAAATGAAATGATTAGATTATCTAATAAAAAAATATTTTTTTTTATTAAAATACTATTTGAATAATTGAAAAAAGGTTACTATATTTGCACTCGCAATAATATATTGTAACGCTCACTGGAGAAATGGCAGAGCGGTCGAATGCGGCAGTCTTGAAAACTGTTGACTGTCACAGGTCCGGGGGTTCGAATCCCTCTTTCTCCGCCAGTTGTTAAACAAAGGCAATCAAAACCTCGTAAATCTTATGATTTACGGGGTTTTTTCTTTTATGTGCTAACCAAAATATTCATTTAATCTTATCGCTAAAGAGATAAAATCGAGACCCTAGAATTTTCAAAAATTAGGGTCTCGCTAAATCTCTTAAAAATTTCAAACAACCAGTTCAATCACTTGTTCAACAACAGGTTTATTAATTGAACATCTTGTTTGATATGGATTTTGAAACTAAATTGAATACTAATTAAAAGGTTACCACTATGAAAACAAAAATCACTTTGCATTTTTATGCTAAAAGTACAAAAGCCAATGCAGCAGGACAACTCCCAATTTATGTGCGCTTAACTGTTGACGGAAAACGATTAGAGTTCAGCACCAAGAAATTTGTCGAAACCTCCAAATGGTCCTCCGAACTATCCAAAATGAAAGGTACAACCGAAGAAGCACGTTCAATAAATAGTTATCTTGATTTGATGAAAACGAAAGTTTTTAATGCACAAATGGAATTAATGCACCGCAACGAAAACTTAACGATTGAAAATTTCAAAGAAAAATTATTGGGAACCGAACAACGCCAACGAATGCTAATCCCGATATTCCATGACCACAACAACAAAATCAAAGAATTGGTTGGCAAAGAATATGCACCTGGAACATTAGAACGCTATAAAACTTCATTGAGCCATACAATAGAATTCTTACAATGGAAATACAAAGTTTCCGATATAGAGATTAATAAAATAGATCACGCATTTGTAACCGATTATGAATTTTGGTTGCGTAGTGTTCGGAACTGTGCCAATAACACCGCAGTTAAATACATCAAGAACTTTAGCAAAATAATTAAGCTTTGTCTGGCCAATGACTGGCTAGACAAAAATCCATTTGCGAACTATAAATCCAACGTTAAGGAAGTCGAG
>JAYTPS010000024.1:0-2851 GCA_043747155.1 Flavobacterium sp.
ATTGAATGCGGAAGTACAATGGTTCGAATAGGAAGTAGTATCTTTGGTTCGAGATAAAAAATTTCAAAAATCAATTACAATTACAATATCAAAGATCAATATAAAAAAATAAAAATGGAAGAAGACAATATTTTTAGTGATAAAATTTTCAATTTTGAAGATAGATTAGTTCGTTTTGCAGGAGAATGTATTTTCTTTACAAGAAATTTAAATAAATCATTTGAAAATGAATATTATAAAAATCAGTTAATTAGATCTTCTGGAAGTTCATCATTAAACTTTGGAGAAGCACAAGGTACAATCACTAATAAAGATTTTATTTTTAAATTAGGATTAGTAGTTAAAGAATTAAAAGAATCTAGAAACTCTTTAAAAATATTGAATTACATTAAAGAAGGAGATGAAATAATTAGAAACTTACTTTTAATTGAAATAGAAGAGTTAATCGCTATTGCTTCAAAAATGATTATTAACAAACAATAATTTTTAAATATCAATTACAATATCAATCAAAAAAATCAATTTTTTAAATATTAATAAATGAATTTGATTTTTGTTATTGAAATTGCAATTGATTTTTGATATTGACATTGAAAATGTACGCAATTCTCGACATAGAAACCACCGGAGGACAATTCAACGAAGAAGGAATTACCGAAATAGCTATTTACAAATTCGATGGACACGAAATTGTAGATCAATTCATTAGTTTGCTAAATCCCGAAAAAGAAATTCAACCTTTTGTTGTAAGACTCACTGGAATTAACAATGCAATGTTACGAAGTGCACCAAAATTTTATGAAGTTGCTAAAAGAATTATTGAAATTACAGAAGATTGCATTTTGGTTGCTCACAATACTTCGTTTGACTACAGAATTTTAAGAACAGAATTTACCAGGTTAGGTTATGATTTTGTAAAACCAACATTATGTACTGTCGAATTATCAAAAAAATTAATTCCAGATCAACCATCTTATAGTTTGGGAAAACTAGTTCGTGCATTAGGAATTCCTGTAACAGATAGACACAGAGCAAGTGGTGATGCGCTTGCTACGGTAAAATTATTTAAGTTATTATTATCAAAGGATAAAGAGAAAGAAATTTTAATAAGTTCAATTAAAGCAGAAATTAAAAGCGGACTAACTCCAAAATTACTAGATATTGTTGAAAATTTACCTAATAATGTAGGCATATATTACATTCACAATGAAAAAGGTGACTTAATTTATATTGGTAAAAGTAGAAATATAAAAAAACGTGTTAATCAGCATTTTACAAACGATTCTACTCGAAATAAAAAAATTCAAACAGAAGTTTTTGCCGTTACATTTGAAGTTACTGGAAACGAACTTATTGCATCACTAAAAGAACGTGAAGAAATTAAAATAAATAAACCAATTTATAATGCAGTTGTACGCAAAAATAATTTTCAATATGCCCTATATCAAGAACTTGATAAAAATGATTACTTATGTTTAAAAATTAATAAAATTGATGGCCGCAAAAAAGAAATTGTAGCATTCATATCATTACAAGAAGCAAAAAATAGTTTACTAAATAATACAGAAAAATATAATTTGTGCCAAAAACTGAATGGATTGTACGATACTAATAATAGTTGTTTTAAATATAAAATTAACCTTTGCAATGGTGCATGTTTAAATTTAGAATCTGTTGAAATTTATAATAGTAGAGTAAAAGATTTTATAAATGATGTGTCATCTAGCAAAGAAAACAAAATTATAATTGACAAAGGAAGAAGAATTGATGAAAGAAGTGCAATTTTAATAGAAAATGGTGTTTACAAAGGGTATTGTTTTTATGAATTAAATTATCAAATTACAAATGTTGAAGTTTTAAAAAATATACTTATTAAAATGGAGAATAATCGTGATTCACTTAGTTTAATTAATTATTATTTAAACAAAAATAAGGTCTTGAATATTATTAAGTTTTAAAAAAAGGATATACAGAAAAGAATTAGTGAATTATTTAATTACAATTATTGGACCAACTGCAATCGGAAAAACTTCGTTAAGTATTGCATTAGCTCAATATTTTAACTGTGAAATACTTTCTTGCGATAGCAGACAGTTTTATAAAGAAATGAAAATTGGAACTGCCGTACCAAGTAACGAAGAGCTAAAAGCAGCAACACATCATTTTATTCAAAATAAATCAATTTTTCAAAATTATACTGTTGGTGATTTTGAAAAAGAGGCAATTGCAAAGTTGAATGAATTATTTGAAAAAAATAATATTCAAATAATGGTTGGTGGTTCTGGTTTATATGTTGATGCAATTTTGAAAGGTTTCGATACTTTTCCAGAAATTGATACCAGAATTCGACAAAAAGTACAAGATGAATATGATAAAAATGGATTAAAATATCTACAAAATGAGTTAAAGGTTTTAGACATTAATTATTTTGAATTTTTAACTCATAATAATGCGCAAACACTTCAAAATCCGCAACGTATGATGCGATATATAGAAGTTTGTTTAGGAACAGAGAAACCATACTCATCCTTTTTAAATAAACATTTTACAACACGAAACTTTACACCAATAATTATAGGTTTAGAAGCTGATAGAGAAATTATTTATAAAAGAATTAATAAACGTGTTGATCTAATGATTGCAGACGGATTACTCGATGAAGCTGAAAAATTAAAACCTTACCAAGAATTAAATGCTATGCAAACTGTTGGTTACAGAGAGTTATTTGATTATTTTAATGGAAAAATTACTTTAGATTTTGCTATAGAAGAAATTAAGAAAAATACACGACGTTTTGCAAAACGGTAAGTTTATTTTGCGCGTTTCAAGCTCAACGACTGACGCACACCAG
>JAYTPS010000025.1:0-6738 GCA_043747155.1 Flavobacterium sp.
TTTATTGCATGTAAACCAGGAAACATCCCATAAATTAATTGACGAAATTACTCTTGGAGATTTAATCAGAAAACCGGGCTGGATTAGAATGTCTATTCATCCTACCACAACTTCACAAGAAATAAAGTATGTTTGCAAAAGTATTATTGAACTAGCCAACAATCATTTTAATTGGAAAAATGATTATGAATATAATATTAAAACTAATGAATTTGCACACAAACAGCAACAAAATTTAGAACATCAAATGGTTCAAAATTGGTTTAAAAATCTAAAATAAATATTTAAAATAAATATAATGTCAGACGATAAGAAAGTAATTTTCTCAATGCAAAAATTGAGTAAATCGTATCAAGGAAGTGATAAGCAAGTATTAAAAAACATCTATTTAAGCTTCTTTTACGGAGCAAAAATTGGTATTCTTGGATTAAATGGCTCAGGAAAATCATCGCTATTAAAAATTATTGCAGGAGTTGATAAAAATTATCAAGGAGATGTGGTTTTTCAACCTGGTTACACCGTTGGTTATTTAGAACAAGAACCAATTCTTGATGATTCGAAAACTGTTATTGAAATTGTAAAAGAAGGAGTTGCAGAAACTGTTGCAGTTCTTGAGGAGTTTAATAAAATTAACGACATGTTTGGTTTGCCAGAAGTTTATGAAGATGCAGATAAAATGCAAAAACTTATGGACAGGCAAGCTGATTTGCAAGACAAAATAGATGCTTCTGGAGCATGGGAGTTAGACACAAAACTGGAAATTGCAATGGATGCTTTGAGAACTCCAGAAGGTGAAACTCCAATTAAAAATCTTTCTGGTGGTGAGCGACGAAGAGTTGCACTTTGCAGATTATTATTGCAACAACCAGATGTATTATTGCTTGATGAACCAACCAATCACTTGGATGCAGAAAGCGTTCTTTGGCTAGAACAACATTTAGCACAATATGCAGGAACTGTAATTGCTGTTACTCACGATAGGTATTTTCTTGATAACGTTGCTGGTTGGATTTTAGAACTTGATAGAGGTGAAGGTATTCCATGGAAAGGAAATTATTCTTCATGGCTAGACCAAAAATCTAAACGAATGGAACAAGAAGAAAAAACAGCTTCTAAACGCAGAAAAACACTAGAAAGAGAATTAGATTGGGTTCGTCAAGGTGCAAAAGGAAGACAAAGTAAGCAAAAAGCTCGACTACAAAACTATGATAAATTACTAAACGAAGATCAAAAAGAATTAGACGAAAAATTAGAAATTTATATCCCAAATGGACCAAGATTAGGAA
Source organism: Flavobacterium sp. (assembly GCA_043747155.1). Classification (GTDB taxonomy): domain Bacteria; phylum Bacteroidota; class Bacteroidia; order Flavobacteriales; family Flavobacteriaceae; genus Flavobacterium. The sequence continues at coordinate 1,287 of JAYTPS010000025.1, forward strand.
CTAATGTTATTGAAGCCAAAGGTGTTGCTAAAGCTTTTGGAGATAAACTATTATATGACGATTTAAATTTTACTTTACCACAAGCTGGAATTGTTGGAATAATTGGACCAAATGGTGCAGGAAAATCTACAATTTTTAGAATGATAATGGGAGAAGAAAAACCTGACAATGGTGATTTTTCAATAGGCGATACTGTAAAAATTGCCTATGTTGATCAATCGCATTCTAATATTGATTTAAATAAATCTATTTGGGAAAACTTTTGTGATGGACAAGAATTAATAATGATGGGTGGAAGACAAGTGAATTCTCGTGCCTATTTATCACGTTTTAATTTTGGTGGAAGCGAACAAAATAAAAAAGTATCTGCACTTTCTGGTGGAGAAAGAAATCGTTTGCATTTGGCCATGACCTTAAAAGAAGAAGGAAATGTTTTGTTACTCGATGAACCAACCAACGATTTAGATATTAACACTTTACGAGCTTTAGAAGAAGGATTAGAAAACTTTGCAGGTTGTGCAGTTATAATTTCTCACGACAGATGGTTTTTAGATAGAGTATGCACTCATATTCTTGCCTTCGAAGGTGATTCTCAAGTATATTGTTTTGAAGGTGGATTTTCTGAATATGAAGAAAATAAGAAAAAACGCCTTGGTGATGTAAATCCAACTCGAATTAAATATAAAAAATTGATTAGAAATTAATATATTTGAAAAATCCCAATAAATTTTGGTTTTTTATAGTATAAAAATTAGTTTTATAGCTTAAAGTAAATTATAAATAAATAAAAATTGAATTTTAATAAAAAACTTTTACTACTTGTAGCTGTATTTTTTTTTCAGTTAGTATTTTCTCAAGAACAAGTTCACTCTAAAAAAGAAATTGAGAAATTATTGGTAGATGCTGGTGACGCTTTTTTTAATCTTGAAGTTGAAAAATCACTAAAATTTTCTAGGATTGCACTTAAAGATGCTCATAAATTAAAAGATGACGCATTGATGGCTAAAGCTTATAATGTAATTGGATTAAATTTCGAAGAGTTTTATGATGTTGAAAAAGGATTAGTGTATTATAAAAAAGCATTGTATCATGCTAATTTAACCAATAATGACTCTATAAAAGATTGGATAAATAACAATTTAGGCAGTTTATATTCCTATAGAAAAAATGATTTTAGAACAAGCATAAATTACTACAAAAAAGCTTTAGATTATTCAGAGAAAATAAAAGATTCTATTGAAATAATGTATACAAATTTAAATATTTGTTCTGCTTATTTTGCAACTAAAGATTTTAAAAACGGCTTGCCATATTTAGAGTCTGTAAAAAAGTATGTAATAAATAGTTCTCAAATTGAAGCTAAAATGTCATTGTGTAATTTATATGGTTCTTATTATAGTTTATATAATGATAATAAAAAAGCCGAATTGTTTTTTAATGAAGCATTAATTATTGGTAAACAAAATAAAAATAATTTATTAGATTCTAACATTAGTGATGTATATATTGATTTTTCTAATCATTATAAAAAAAATCAAAACTTTGAAAAAGCACTTTATTATTTAAACTTACACAAAGAACTCAAGGAAAAAATTTATAGTGAAGAGCGAACTAAAAAAGTTAAACTTGCTGGAGATGAAATTGAACTAGAAGAACTTGAAAGGCAAATAAATAAAATTGAAGGCGAAAAAGATGAGCAATCTAAAGATTTAAAAGAATCAAAGCTTATTGTTTTATTGTTTGTAATAATATTTTTTATCCTTTTGCTACTCCTTTTTTCGTTATACAAAAACAACAAATTTAGAGACAGGTCTAATGAAGAATTAAAAGTTGCCAACCAAGAACTAAAAATTGCCAAAGAAAAAGCCGAAGTTGCATCACAATTAAAAACTCAATTTGTATCAACAATTAGTCATGAGTTACGAACTCCACTTTATGGTGTTGTTGGAATTACTAATATTATTCTTGATGAGCATAAAGAACTGGCAAACAGTCCGCATTTAAATTCACTAAAATTTTCAGCTCGCTATTTACTATCTCTTGTAAATGATTTACTTCAAATAAATAAAATTGAAGAAAATAAAATTACATTAGAAAATATGATTTTTAATGTATCGGATGAAATAAAAACCATTGCTGATTCTTTAGAATTTATTGCTGTAAAAAACAATAATAAACTTATTACTAAAATAGATTCAGCTATTCCTGAATTTATTATTGGTGATAAACTTCGACTTTCACAAATATTCATGAATTTGGTGAGTAATGCTTTAAAGTTTACAAAAGATGGCGAAGTGAAAATTATTGCCAATTTAGATAGAGTAGAAGGTTCAAAATCATTTATTAAATTTCAAGTAATTGATACAGGAGTTGGTATTGCAAAATCAGATCAAGAAAAAATATTTGAAAAATTTGTTCAAATAGAACGCAAAGAAGGTGATTATCAAGGAACAGGTTTAGGATTGTCGATAGTTCAAAAATTAACTGAAATATTTGGAAGTAAAATTCAATTAGAAAGTGAAGAAGGTGTTGGTACAACTTTTTTATTTACAATTGGATTTGAAACCGATGAAAGCCGCCGAAACGAAATTATTAACGATATTGAAGTTGATCTTTCTTTAAATAATTCCTATAGAATACTTGTTGTTGAGGATAACAAAATAAATCAAGTTGTAACCAAAAAAATTCTTGAATCTAATAATTTTAAATGCACCATTCTTGATGATGGTTATGCAGCAATAAACTTATTAGAAACCGAAAAATTTGATGTTGTTTTAATGGATATTAACATGCCTATAATAAATGGATTTGAAACTACAAAACTTATCAGAAAAAAAGGAATAGATATTCCTGTTATAGCTTTGACTGCCTTTGACAAACAAGAAATTACCGAAGAAGCACTTTCAGCAGGAATGAATGATATTATTATAAAACCATTTGAATCTGCTAAATTATTTCAAGTAATAACCAATATTATAACCAAAAAAAACGCTGATTAATACCAACGTTTTTTATTTTGTTTTGAAGCTTCAGATTTTCTAGATGTATTTTCCTTTTTCTTATTTCTTAAATCTGGTTTAGCATCAACATTAGGAACTTCGTCAGTATAAGGATAAGGATGATCGGAAATTACTTTAATATTCATTCTTATCAACTTTTCAATATCTTTCCAATAAGGTTGTTCGTCTTTTGCACAAAATGAAATTGCCAAACCGCTATTTCCTGCTCTTCCTGTTCTTCCAATTCGATGAACATAGGTTTCAGAAATATTTGGAATATCAAAATTTATTACATAAGGCAAGCTTTCAATATCAATACCTCTTGCCGCAATATCAGTAGCTACAAGTACTGAAATTTCTTTGTTTTTAAAAGCTTCAAGTACGCGTTGTCTTGCATTTTGAGATTTGTCACCATGAATTGCTTCAGCACTTACTCCATTTTTTTTCAATGCCTTAACAACATTATCTGCACCATGTTTAGTTCTAGTAAAAACTAAAACATTTTCGATTTTATCGTTTCTAATAATATGATAAAGTAACTTTCTTTTATCTTCTTTTCCAACAAAATAAACTTTTTGATTAACAGTTTCTGCTGTTGATGAAACTGGTGTAACCGAAACATATTTTGGTTTAGTTAAAAAAGTATCAGCCAATTCTCTAATTGCCATAGGCATTGTTGCCGAAAACAATAAAGTTTGTCTGTTGTCTGGAGTGAGTTTTACAATCTTTTTTACATCATTAATAAAACCCATATCAAGCATTTGATCTGCTTCGTCAAGAACCAAATGGTGCATGTGGTCTAAATCAATATATCCTTGTTTGTGTAAATCTAATAATCGTCCTGGAGTTGCAATTAAAATATCAATTCCTTTTTTTAATTGATCAACTTGTGGCACTTGACTAACACCACCAAAAATTACCATGGAACGAATATTGGTATATTTTCCATAAGTATTAAAACTTTCGTCAATTTGAATTGCCAATTCGCGAGTTGGTGTTACAACCAAAGTTCTAATTTGTTTTTTTTTGGCAGATGAACCAACTATTCTATGAAGAGAATTTATAATTGGAATTGCAAACGCAGCTGTTTTTCCGGTACCAGTTTGAGCACATCCAACCAAGTCTGTTCCTTCCATAATAATAGGAATAGCTTGTTGTTGAATTGGTGTAGGAGTTTCATAACCTTCCTCGGTTAATGATTGTTGTATGTTTTTTAATAAGTTTAATTCGCTAAATGTCATAAATATAATGCTTCTTGAATTTTTTCAAGAGTTTGCAAAGATAGGATATATTTGGTGAATTGAAATTTTAACTAAACATCCATTTTTGCTTTTACAAAATCGGTAATCAAATAGCCAATTAATTTTCCAATTAAATGATTGTTTTTATCATTGTCTAATGTTGGTGCGCCTTCGCAAATATGAATATAACTTGAGTTAGAATGATTTGCGAAAAAGTAAATAAATCGACGCAATTCTTCAACTGAAAAACCACTTAATGTCATTGCACTACTGGCAATATTTGGAATGGAATCTAAGTCAATCTCTATTCCGTAAACATCGTTTTTTATAAAATCATGAGCAACTATAAGTTCTTGTTCGAATGTTTTTTCTCTTCTAATATTTACTTCGTCATAAGTGTTAAATTGTACTCTGTTTTCTATTTCTTTTAATTCTTTTAAAACACTTTTAGAAGTATAACTTTCATGCAAGCCAAATATGAAATAATTTTTCAAAAAACCTTCTTCATAAGCATATTTAAAACCATTTCCACTATGCCTTCCTTCCATAATTCTAAAATCGGAATGAGCATCGAAGTTTACAACATTTATGGGTTTTCCTTTGGCTAATGCTGTCCCTTTAATATTTCCGTAAGCATTATTGTGTCCGCCACCAATTACAATAGGTGTTTTACCAGCTTTAACAATTGTGGCAATAATATGTGAAACTTCTTTGTCAATTTTCACAACAAGTTCACTCATTTTTTTGCGATCTTGAATAATATGAAAATCTAAATCTTGAATTTCATTCATTTCATCTATAACATCCAATTGTCCTAAAATTACAATTTCAGATCCTCTACAAAATCGGTTATGCTGAATATTTGCAATACTTTTTATAGCGCTTTCCCAAGCAGTTGCAGTTCCTGGCCGACCAAAGTTGGCTCTAACTCCAATGTCTTCTGGAATCCCAATCAATACAAATTGTTGACTGCATTTTTTTAAAAACCCAACTACATCTTGTTCTTTTGGAATTATAACCATTTTTTCGCCAAATTTAACTTCGCCACTTCTATGATTAGTAATCTTAGATAAATCGGATGCTGAAAAACGTAATAACTTCTCCATAAAAAATAAATCTTTCCTCAAAAATAATATAATTATGTATATTTACGTTATACTATTATTAATATTAAATTTTTATAAAAAAAAGCTAAATGGAAAATCAAAAAAG
>JAYTPS010000026.1:0-3912 GCA_043747155.1 Flavobacterium sp.
TCTTTTGATCACGAGAGCGAACATCAAATAATAATGCCATTGCCTCTGCGGCAGCAGTTCCTTCATCTAGTAATGAAGCATTTGCAATTTCCATTCCTGTTAATTCAATAACTGTGGTTTGAAAATTTAAAATTGCTTCTAATCTACCTTGAGCAATTTCTGCTTGATATGGTGTGTAAGCTGAATACCAACCTGGATTTTCGAAAATATTTCTTTGTATAACTGCCGGAATAATTGTTGGATGATAACCTAAACCTATGTAAGATTTAAAAACTTTATTCTTTTTGCCAAGTTCTTGAATGTGACATAAATACTCATACTCTGTATGAGCTGGTTCTAAATTTAAATCTTGTTTTAAACGAATATCGTTTGGTATAGTTTCAAAAATTAGTTGCTCTAATGTTTCAACTCCAATAGTTTTAAACATGTGTTGAAGATCGTTTTCTCTTGGTCCAATGTGGCGAAGTGCAAATGCGTCTGTTCTCATTAAATTGATATAAGTGTATGTATAGTTGAGGTTGTTTTTAAAACACAAAAGTAATTATTAAAGTTCTAATTATAAGTTAAACAACACGTAATATTTTGAGAAATTGTTAACGAAAATGATGTCTTATTAACAGATAGTTTATTTTTGTAAAATGCAAAAGATAAAGAAACTTTTCGATTTTTATATAAACTGCAGTATTCACGTGGCTTTTTCTTGTTTTGCATTGGTTAAATTATCACAGTTTATGTTTAATATTTATACCGATAATTCGGTTTCAAATTTTGCTTTTTTTGGATCAATAGTTGGTTATAATTTTGTGAAATATGATGCATTGGCTAGGATAAAAAAACTTGAAATGAGAAACGAACTTAAACTAATAACTTTAGTAAGTTTTTTATCTTTTTTAGCTACTAGTTTTTACTTTTTTCAACTTCATAAAATCACACAATTAATAGGATTTATTTTTTTAATTTTAATTTTATTATATACATTGCCTTTTTTCCCAAATAAAAAAAATGCTCGAAATTGGTCTGGAATTAAAATTTATATTGTCACTTTATGTTGGGTTGGTGTAACATTAGTTTTGCCGATTATTGATGCAGAACTTTCAATTACATCTAATTTTTATTTAAAATGCATACAGCGATTTCTGTTTATTTTTGTTCTGATTCTAATTTTTGAAATTATTGATTTAAAAATGGATGATCCAAATTTGCAAACCGTTCCACAAAAAATAGGAGTGAAGCAAACTAAAATTTTAGGAATTTTTTTATTGTTGATTTTTTATTTTTTAGAATTTTTAAAATCTAATTTTATTCAAATGCAATTGATTGTTAATTTAATTCTAATTGTAATAATCGCTTTTTTTATGCTTTTTTCAAATGAAAGAAAGTCAAAATATTATACTTCTTTTTGGGTAGAAAGTATTCCAATTCTTTGGTGGATTTTAGTTTTACTTTTCAGCTAATTCTTTTAAAACTTTATTTCGTTCAATAATGAAATTTGTCAAATGTTTTTTTAAAATAATTTTGTCAAATAATCTTCCGAAAATACCAAAAGGTGTTTCGTAATTTAAGTTATCAATCATAACCGTTTTTCCATCTTTTTCTACAAAAGAATGTTCATGTTTAAAAGATTTGAATTTTCCTTCTTCCATTTCATCTACAAAATAATCGTAAAAATCCATTGTAGTAATTCGGCTTTTATGGGTTAGATAAAAGCCAAAATGTTTGCCGCGCCAAGTTACAGTTTCATTGATGCTTATCAAGCCAGAAGTTACGCCAGCAATAGCTTTTTCATTGGTCTTCGAAGCAGAATTTTGATGCACATCTATATTTCTTGACAAATCGAAAACTACTTTTTTTGGTGCGTTTATTTTTGTGATTAGGTTTATTGTTGTCATTTTAAAATTTATAATATCCAATTAGATTATGAATAAAAAGCAACGTATTTACAATTGCAAAAAGTACAAAAAGAGTATTCATACAATAACTTCCAATTTTGAAAAGTAAGCGTTTCGGGATGTCATACATTGGGTAATAAGCAATTTGTGTTGCTACTTTCCCAACCCAATACGCAGCAATTAAACCTGTTAAAGCAACTGCAAGTGCTGATTGTTCTTTTAATTCTGTTGTAAATAATATGGCAATTAATCCAAAAGAAAAATTTAATCCTTGAATGTATCTTCCATAGGTTTTTGCAATTTCTTGATTCAATGGTTTTAGTTTTTTTACATCATTATACCAATCAAAAACTTGATGTCGAATGTAAGGATAGATTAACGCTGTAAAAATTTGACCAATTCCGCTTATTATAATTAGCCAGTTTGGGATTGTTATGTTCATAATAATTTATTTTATTGTTTTTTTACCTTCAATTGTAATTTTAGAACCAATGGCTAAAAATGCAGAACTTGCCTGTAAATTTTGTAAAAATTTAAAATTGTTACCATAAATGTTTTCAAAATTAACATCAACTTTATAATCAATTACTTCCAATTGTTCCCATCTTGGATGTGTAACTTCATATTCAATTGTTTTATTTTCGTTAAATTTTGTGTAGCCAAAATAATGTTCTGTAATAAATTCTGCTTCAGAATTTAATTCAATTGGAATTGCATTTTTGGCAGTTGTCATTGTAATAGAATTCCATTTGTTGTCTTTTTTCCATTCATATTGAAAAGATTTTGAAGTTTCATTTTCAGTTCTTGAATGACGCATTTTCAAGGTTTGATAATGTTCTTTATACAACGTATTTGCAACAATAGTAATGGCGTGTTTTGGTACAATTTCTTTTATAAAAACTGCACCGCGTTTCCAAATTCCATCTTCATATCTTTTTACATAAAAACGTAAATTAACTTCTTCAAAATTAATATGAAACGGAATTTTAAATCCTAAAAATTTTACATTCTCAAACATAAAACCAATCAAACTGATGTAGCATTTGCCGTTCCATAAATCGAGTTCAGTTCCTTTTGGAACGTAATTTTCTAGAATTTTTGGATTGATTTCGTAGTTTATTAATGCTAAATCGTTCCATTCTGCGGTTATAAAGCTCATAATGTTTTTCTTTTATAAATTATGAATGATAGATATATTGATAAAATTATAGGAATAGGATCTAGAATGTAAGTTAATAATTCGGTGTATACTTTATTGATGTTATAATACCAAAATAGAAAAAAAAGAATTACGGTTACGATGTAAGTTTGTAAATATTTGTTTTTTGGATTGTAAAATATTAATAACAACCCTAATATTACTTGTATTATTCCTGTTAAAATTGTTGATACAAGTGCTGTTGCTATATATTTTTCATTTACCAAACTCAAAATTCCAAGTATAATTGGTAATCCTATTGCAAATGTGTTTAGATATTTTATAATTTTCATAATCTTATTTTTAAACTTTCAGAAAAAAATGAAAGTTATTGCTAAATTTTTTTACTTCATTATTTTTAAAAGTAATTTACCAAGCCAATTGTCTTTAAATTCGGTTGCTTTTTCTAACATTGTATCTGCTTTTAAAACAAAATCATACAACTTTGTTGTTTGATCAATAAAATGATTGGCTTCATCAGAATTATTACTTTCTATGGATGAAACTTCTTTTAAAACCTTTAACGCAGGTTTGATTTCGCGTTTGCTTCGTTCTCTTGCAATTTTTACCGCTAGTTCATCTAAATCTTTTTCGGCTGTAAAAAATTCTCTTCTTTCACCGGCTTTATATTCTTTGTAAACAATTCCCCAATCCATTAAAGCACGTAAATTCATAGAAGCATTTCCGCGAGAAATTTGCAATTCTTCCATAATATCTTCCATAGAAATGGCATCGTTAGAAACCATTAACAAAGCGTGAATTTGCGCCATCGTTTTGTTATTCCCCATTGACTTCCCAATGCACCCCAAGTTTGAACGAATTTAT